>JBEANZ010000373.1:0-3147 GCA_041165185.1 Verrucomicrobiota bacterium
CGACGGCCCCGACTGGCCGATCAAGGCCAAGGACGAGACGCCCGCCAAATACATCGACCTCACGCGCGAGGAAGCCGTCGAGCTGCTCGCGCTCAAGGGCCAGCCCCCCGAGCGCCTCGATCAACTCGTCGCCATCCTGAAGGACACCCTCGCCTTCGACGATCCGTTCGGCGACATGGTCGAGCAGACGAAGGTCGCCGAGGCGCGCGACAACCCGCTGCTCAAAAACTTGGAACGCCTCGGCATTCCTCCGGATTTTCCGATGACGCTCACCGGCCTCGGCGCGGACACGCTGGAGTTTTGCCGGCTCGAAAAGCTCACGACGCTCGGCGAGTTCGCCGTGTTTGCGCAGACGATGGCGCAAAACGTGATCGTCGGCGGGGATTTTCGGAAACTGCTCAACGCGCTCTCGCACGTGGACGAAGCCGCGCTCGCCGAGGCGCTGCCCTTCCGGCGTGGCGCGAAAGGCCTCCACCTCGCCGAGACACTCGCGCACGCCGCCCGCTCGACCAACCCCGCGACCCGCGCGCAACTCGCCGTCGAGCGATTCAGGGGCGAGTTCGCCCTGCTGGAAACGGACCTTGCGGCGGGCGGCGCGCTAGCGCGGCACTTCGTGGTGATCGGCGACGCCGCGCTCGAGGCGAAGGCAGCGGCGCTGCTTGAGCCGCATTTGAAGGCGCCGGTCCGCGCGCCGGCCCCTGTCGAAAAGAAGAAGGGGTTTTTCGCGCGACTCTTTGGCGGAAAATGACGACGAGGATCAATACGACCATGCGGGCGACGGGGGCGACGAGGAAGGAGGGAGGAGTTTTTCAACATGGCTGATCCCGGCGGCATCAAGTTCCCCAGCCCGCGACCCGGCGGCGGCGCGCCGAGCCTCTCGCTGCCGCGCCGTCGGCCGGCGACGCGCTCGCCGTTTGCCGTGTCGGAAGCGTCCGCCGCCGCCCGCGACTCGATCCGCGCGATTGTGTCGGCGACGCGCACGCCCTTTGCGGCGGCGAGCGCGGCGGCGCAGTCGGCGGAGTTGGAGGCGAAGCTGCGTTCGCTCGAGCTGTCGCTCGCCGAGCGCGAACGCCTCGCCGAGGAGGCGGAAGCGCGGCTCGCGGAGCGCGAACGCGAGCTGGCGGAAAGCGAGGCGTTGCTCGCCGCCCGCGAGCGCCTACTCAACGCCGCCCGCCGCCCCGCCGCGGCGCAGGTGGCGGTTTCCCCCGAGGAAAAAGCCGCGCTCGAAAACCTGCGCGCCGAGCTCGAGCGCCAGGAGGCCGGCCTGCGCGACGCCAAGCTGGCGCAACGCGAGCGCGAGCAGTTCCTCGACGAGAGCGAGACGAAACTTTTCGAGAAGGTCCAGGCGCAGCAGGAGAAGGAAATACAGCAGGAGCAGCGCGACGAGGACCTCCGCGCCCGCGAACGCCGTCTCCGCGAACGCGAGGCCGCCCTCGATCCCGCCGCTGCGGCAAAACTCAAGGCCGACGACGAGGCTGCGAAGCAGCGCGATGAGTTCAAGGAGTAGGCTGCCGCCGAGGCTTTTTTTGGCCACGGCGGCGGCGTGCTCTGCTTGAAGCACGAGCGCGAAAAACTCCCGCGTTGACGCCACCGCGCGGCATCTCGAATCTTTTTGCAACATTCCCTCCGCCGTGCCGTCCAAGGCCCGCATCCCACTTACTGCATGAGACACCTCCGCCTCGCCCTCGCCACCTTTGCCGCCGCGCTCACCGTTGCCCGCGCCCAGGACGAGGAGAAGAACCGCCCGCCTCCCGTCGAAATCCCGGACTTCAGCAACCTCGACGATTTTATCTACACCCCGCGCAGCACGCTGCGCCTTGGGTTCCGCGCGATCACCGGCGCCAAGGTCGGCTTTTTCGGCACCGGCAAGCTCACCAGTTCGCTCGTCAGTCCGGGTCCGGTCACCGGCGGCAATCTCACGCGTGTTTACCACGACGGCGCGGTCAACGCCGACTCCCGCACCGTCACGCGCGTCGATGCCGATGGTAATCCCATTATCAACCCCACCACGGGCGCGGCCTTCACCGATCCCATCGCGCCGGATGGCCGCACGAACAGTTGGAACTACATCAGCAGCCTTCAGGGCGGCGTCGATGGCGCCGTGGCGTTTCACACCTACGCGGCCGACATCATCGACCCCACCGTGCGCTCGGCCCCGACCGCGCGGAACTTCGGCATGGAGCTCACCGTTGATCGCGACATGGGCAAAATCGGCCGGACCCGCGCCTCGTGGAGCCTCGTCGCCGGCATGAGCATCAACGACCTCGCGGGTAAGGCCGACGCCGGCGTCCTCGCGCGCCTCACCACCCTGACCGACCTCTACTCGCTCAACGGCCGCGTGCTTCCCGGCGCGCCCTTCAGCTCGCCGAGCACGTCGAGCGTCCCCGTCACCGATTCCAACGGCAACGCGGTGACCAACGACGACGGCTCCGCGCAGACCGCCTCCGTCGACGTCACCCTCCTGCTTCCGAACCAGCCGGACAGTCGCGGCACCAAGACCGCCAACGACGCCAGCAGCGTGCACTCCCTCTGGAAACTCCGCGGCGCCTACTACACCTTCCGCGCCGGTCCGACGCTGCTCGTGCCGATCAGCGCGCGCTTCCGCGCGACGGTGAGCGCCGGCGCGGCGCTCGTCTACTCGGGCAGCACCTACACCGTCACGCAGACCTACACCCCCGAGACCGGCGCGCAGCTCGCCGACACCAGTTTCAGCACGGTCAGCAAACTACTCCCCGGCTATTTCGCCGACGCCACGCTCCAGTTCGACATCACGGAACGCACCGGCCTCTACGCCGGCGCGATCCTCCAGGGCGCCGGCTCCTACACGCAGGGGGTCAACAGCGACGCCGCGCACTACAACACCCGCGTCGACTTCACCGGCCAGCGCGGCCTGCGCGCCGGGATGACGTATCGGTTCTGACCGAAGTCCGTCGCGACCCGCCCGGGCGGTGGGTCCGTCGATTCGCCCGGATTTCTCCGCCGACGCGGCACACGGGCCTCCCGCCGCGGTTTCCAGTTGGCAACCCACGCGCCCGCACGTTGGCTCGCCGCGCTTGAAAAATTCCCCGCCGATTTCCGCCGCGCGCACGCTCGCGGTCTTCTCCGGCCTCAACCTGCTCAACTACGTCGACCGCTACGTGCTCCCGG
>JBEANZ010000374.1:0-6840 GCA_041165185.1 Verrucomicrobiota bacterium
TCGATCTTGAGGAGATCCATCTTCGAGTAGAGGCGCTTGTAGTAGGCGGAGGCGTCGAGTTCCTCGCCCTCGGCCATGCGGGCCTGCTGGGCGGCGCGGAGGAAGTTGGCGATGGAGACGCCGGGGATTTCGCTCGGGTATTGGAAGGCGAGGAAGATGCCGGCGCGGGCGCGTTCGTCGGCCTCTTGGCCGAGGATGGAGGCGCCGTCGAGGAGGACTTCGCCGGCGGTGATGGTGTAGTCGGGATGGCCGGCGATGGCTTTGGAGAGCGTGGATTTGCCGGTGCCGTTGGGCCCCATGATTGCGTGGACCTCGCCGCTGCAGATCGTGAGGGTGAGGCCCTTGACGATGGGTTTTTCGCCGATGGCGACGTGGAGGTTTCTGATTTCGAGCTGGGACATGTTCTGGAAAAGGAGTGGGTAGCGAGTAGCAGGTAGTGAGTAGGTAGAGGTCGGGCGCGGGATGCTCGCTGCTCGCTACCGGTTACTCGCTACTGCCTTGGCGGCCTTGCCGCGAAAGGTGATTTCGATGGAGTTGGCGTCGAAGCCGCGCGGGAGGACGGCTTTCACTTTTTCGAGGACGGCGGGCGGGAGATCGATGTCGTGGGTCCGGCCGGTGGCGTCGTCGTGGAAATGCGCGTGCGGCCGGAGATTCGGGCAGTAGCGCGTGGGCTCGCGCTCGAAATTCACGGTGCGCACGAGGTCACAGGAGACGAGGGTCTCGAGGCAGTTGTAGACCGTGGCGAGCGAGATGGTGGGGCGCTCGGCCTTCACGCGGGCAAACACCTCGTCGGCCGTGGGGTGATCGCGTTTCTTGAGCAGCACCTCGTAAACGACCTCGCGCTGGGGCGTCGCGCGCAGCCCGCTGTCGGCGAGACGTTGGGCGAGGGTGTCGGCGTTGAGCGTGGCGGCGGGCATCGGGTTGAGCGGAAGGGGCAGGCAATTGGAATGATTCTAAGGTGCAAGCGGCAATTAGAACTATTCTAAGGGAAGACTGAAGGGCTGGAAAAACGAAAGGCTGAAGGGCTGAATGGCTGAAAACTGAAACGCCGAGAACTCTTCCGCGCTCGACCGCGGCTTGGCCGACTCAGCTCTTCAGCATTCAGTATTCAGCCCTTCAGCCTTTCCCCGCCAGCACCAGTGCCACGGCTCGTAGCCGATGCCGTGGCGGTTGCCGCGCGGGTAGGTCATCGTGAAACCAAATTCCCCCGCGTGCCGGCGCAGCCAGCGGTAGGCCGGCGTGCGCGCGAACGACTCCTCGACGCTCGTGTCCGCCGGGTCGCCGATGTCGATGGCGCGGCCCGAGTGGTGTTCACTGAAACCCGGCGCGGCCACGTAACGCAGGATCGCCGCGATGGATTGGCCGGCGCGGAGTTTACGCCGAATGATCGCGGTCTGGCGCGCGACACTACGGAAGCCCGAGAGCGGCAGCAGCGTCACGCCGTCGAGCGCGGCGGCGGCGCGCATTTTTTGCCACGCGGCGGCGGCGCGCGGCGTGAGGCGGATGGGTTTGCCGTTGTCGGGCGCGCGGCCGACGAGGCGCAGCCGCCGCGCCTCCGCGTGAAACGCCAGCCCGCGCGTCGTCGCGTAGTCGCGCGGGATGCCGAGGCGCGCGGCGAGGCGTTGAAATTTCGGTGCGAGCGGACGCTGATGATTCACGCGGGCCATGCGCGGGAAATGCGCCGCATCCTGCGCCACCCGCAAGCGCATTTCCCTGCGCGGAACAAACATTGCCCGCCCCGGTGTAACACTTCATTCACCGTCGCGTCCTCGCTCCACGGCCGCCCGCCGCTTCGATTCGATCTTCCTCCGCCGCCTCCGCCTCTGCAGCCGCCGCCTCCGCCGCCCCTGCCTCCACATCCTCCGCCACCGCTTCTACCGCCTTTTCCGCCGCCGCCTTCGCCTTCTCGCCCGCCCTTTCTCCCATGCTCCTCGCCCGACTCTTTTTGCGCACGCGCTCGCTGCACCTCGCCGCCGGCGTGCTGGTTGTCCTCCTGCAACGCACCCCCGTCCTCCGTGCGCTCGTCGGCGCCGAGACGCGCCTCATCGCCCCCGCCGGCAATCTCCTCCGCGCCGCGCTCGCGCCTCTCGCCGCGCTCGGCGCGGTGCACACGCTCGCCGGCGCGACCACGCAGCTCGTCGCCAACGTCGCCCTCCCCGCGCGCGCCACCGTCGGCCAAAATTTCTCGATGGCCGTCGCCATCACGGGCAACGGCGTGAGCTTCGCGCAATCCTGGGACGTGACCAACTCCCTCCCCCCCGGCGTGACGCCCGTCGGCGGCGCGTTCAGCGGCGGCCAGTTCGTCGTCAACCCCTCCGCCGGCACGCTCACGTTTAGCGGCACGCCGACGGCCGCGGGCACCTACACGTTCACCGCACGCGGCTACCAGTTCACCAACCGCACCGGCCCCGTCACCACCGGCACCGCCTCCATCACCGTCGCCGCCGCGCCCAACTCCGCCCCCGCGATCACGCGCCAGCCCGCCGCGCAGTCCCTCTCCGCTGGCGGCACGATCACGCTCACCGTCGCCTACACCGGCGTGCCCGCGCCGACGTTCCAGTGGTTCCGCAACAGCACCGCCCTCCCCGGCGCCAACTCCCCCACCCTCACCATCGACCGCGCCACCGCCGCCGACGCCGGCGCCTACACCGTCACCATCACCAACGCCGTCGGCACCGTCACCAGCGCCGCCGCCCAGATCAACGTCAACGCCGCGCCCGCCGCGCCCACGTTCGCCGCCGCGCCGCTTCCGCAGACCGCCACCGCCGGCGGCGCCGCGATTTTCACCGTCGAGGTCCAGGGCGTGCCCGTGCCTTCGCTCCAGTGGCTGCGCAACGGCAGCGGCCTCGCCGGCGAGACTTCCGCGACGCTCATCCTCAACAACGTCTCCGCCGCCCACGCCGGCCTCTACGCCGTCACCGCCTCCAACGCCTCCGGCAACACCACCAGCCCCGCCGCGCGCCTCACCGTCACGCCCGCCACCGCCCCGCCCGCGTTTGCCGCGCAACCGAGCCCCGTCACCGCCAGCCTCGGAAGCACGGTCGTCCTCTCCGCCACCGTCACCGGCATCCCCGCTCCCGATCTCCAGTGGCGCAAGACCACCGCCACCGGCACCGCCGACATCCCCGGCGCCACCAGCCCCACGCTCGTCCTCGAGAAAACCACCGCCGCCGACGCCGCCTCCTACACGCTCGTCGCGCGCAACACCTCCGCCGTCGATCCCGTGGCCAGCACGCCCGCCCCGCTCGCGCTCATCGACACCAAAAACCCCGGCCGCCTCATCAACCTCTCCGTCATCACCGCCCTCGCCCCCGGCGAGACCATGGCGATGGGCACCGTCCTCGGCGGCGCCGGCACGAGCGGCGACAAAGCCCTCCTCGCCCGCGCCGCCGGCCCCTCGCTCGCGGCGTTCGGCGTCGGCACCCCGCTCCCCGATCCGAAAATGTCCCTCCTCGGCGCCGGCGGCGTCGTCGTCGCCACGAACGACAACTGGGCCGGCGCCCCCGCGCTCGCCAACGCGTTTACGCAGGTCGGCGCGTTTGCCTACGCCACCGCCGCATCGAAAGACGCCGCCGTGTTTCAACCCGCGCTCCCCGCCGGCAACTACACCGTCTCCGTCGCCGACACCGCGACCACCGCCACCGGCAGCGTCATCGCCGAACTCTACGACGCCACACCCCTCGCCGCTGTCACGCCCGCGACCCCGCGCCTCATCAACGTCTCCGTGCTCAAACGCATCGCCACCGGCGGCTCGCTCACGGCCGGCTTCGTCATCGCCGGCGACACCGCGAAGACGGTCCTCATCCGCGCCATCGGCCCCGGCCTCACCGCCTTCGGCGTCGGCGATCCGATGGCCGACCCGCGCCTCACGCTCTTCAACGGCAACACCAAGCTATCCGACAACGACAACTGGGGCGGCGACCCCGCGCTCACCAACGCGAGCAAAGCCGTCGGCGCGTTCGGCATCGTGAGCACGGACAGCCGCGATGCGATGCTCCTCCTCACGCTCCCGCCCGGCAGCTACGGCGCGCAAGTCGCACCGTCCGCCGAAGCGAGCCTCACCACCGGCGGCACCGCGCTCGTGGAAGTTTACGAGGTCCCGTGATGAGTCGTGGCTGAGGCATCCCGCCTCAGTTCCCCCGCACGACTGCGACGCCGCCACCGCATCACCCCACAAGCGGCGTCCGAAAACAAAACGCCCGCCGCCGCCGCCGTCGCTCACGGCGCCCCGTGCCTGTCGTCCTTCGGGAAAGTTGCGCGGACCAAATCCTAATGAGAATTACGGCAAGAAGTGACGCGGTTCGAGAGTAGGGCGAGGTCTCTGACCTGCCCTTTCACGTCCCGAGGGCGGGTCACAGACCCCGCCCTACTTTCAAACCACGGACGTCTCATCTTTGGGAAATCATCAACAAGTCGCGGACTGAATCCCATGTCGCGGACTAAATCCGGCCGCAGCTAAAGTTTCCGTTCCCGCATCCCGCCCAATTTCCAGGCCGGAAAAAAACCTCGGTCGCACGCGATCCGCCGCTCCGCGCCGGCTTCTACGCACGTGTGCGTATTCCGCGATTCGCCGTTTCGCGCGATGATGCCCGCGCATAAACGCACCTTCGCTCTCCCGCCCCCGCCCCTCGCGCCCTCCCCTTTTCCCAATGCACTCCAACCTTCCAAACTCCCGCCCCGTCCTCCTCCCCCTGCTCCCCCGGCTGCTCCGCCTCACCGCGCTGCTCATCGGTTTCGCGGGCCTCTCCGGCCTCGCCCGCGCCCAGACCCAGCCGACCTGGACCAACGTCGCCCACGGCCTCGACGCCGGCTACGAGTCCCTCGCCAGCGTCGCCTTCGGCAACGGCGTCTTCGTCGCCATCGCCGGCACGCCCATTCCCACCGCCACCGGCCCCGCCGTGCCGGTCCGCATCACCACCAGCACCGACGGTCTCACGTGGACCGCGCGCTCGCTCAACAACACCCTCTTCCGTCCCTACGTCAGCCGCGTCCGTTTTCTCAACGGTCGCTTCGTCGTGGCCTATGGCGGCCAGACCGCCGCCGACTTTGCCAGCCCAAGCGCCAATTTTTACGCGACGAGCACCGACGGCGTCACGTGGACCAATATCGCCCAGCCAACCACCGCCGCCTTCACCGAACTCATCTTTGCCAACGGCCGCTACTACAACGTCGGTAGCGCCATCACCAGCTCCGCCGATCTCACGACGTGGACCACGCACCCCACGCCGCTCACCGGCATCTTCAGCTACCTCGACATCGCCTTCGGCAACGGCCGCTTCTTCGCCACCACCAACGGCGCCGGCGGCACCGTCACCAGCACCGACGGCACGAACTGGACGCAGGTCCCGTTCTTCGCGCAGCTCGGCGGCTACCGCGTCGAGTTTCTCGACGGCACCTGGTTTTTCTACAGCCAGGGCAACAACGCCGTCAGCACCGACGGCACCACGTTCACCACCGTCGTCCGAGGCAACGGACCCGGCGGCACCGCCACCATCCTCGCCGTCAATGGCCGCTACCTCGCCCCCGGCGCCGGCAACTATCAGGCCGGCCTCAACGGCCGCGACTGGGCGACCTTCGGCCTCACGCCCACGATCAGCGGATCGATTTTCAACGGCTACGTCGAGGTCGCGTTCGGCGCCGGCCGCTACGTCGCAGTGGGATCCGGCACGACGGGCCGCGCCAATTTCCCGCTCATCATCACCCTCGCCGAAACCGACGCGCCGCCGCTCGTGTTTCCCGTCGCGCCCGCCATCGCCGCCCAACCCAAGGCCCAGACCATCTCCCCCGGCGGCACCGCCGTCTTCAGCGTCACCGCCACCGCCGCCACCTCCTACCAATGGCGCCTCGGCACCACGAATGTCCAAGGCGCGACGAGCGCCAACCTCGTCATCCGCAACGCCACCGCCGCCAACGCCGGCAGCTACTCGTGCGTCGTCACCAACGCCTTCGGCACCGCCACCAGCGCCGTCGCCGCACTCACACTCAACCCCACGCCCGATTTCGGCCGCCTGATCAACCTCTCGATCCTCACCGCGATCACCGCGACCGAGCCGCTCTTCACCGTCGGCACCGTCATCGGCGGCGCGGGCACCACCGGCACCAAACCCCTCCTCATCCGCGCCGTCGGTCCCTCGCTCGCCCCGCTCGGCGTCGCTTCGCCGCTCGCTGATCCGCGCCTCGAAATTTTCACCGGCCAAACCTCCGTCGGCTCCAACGACAACTGGGGCGGCGACACCGCACTCGCCAACGTCTTCGCCGGCGTCGGCGCCTTCGGCTTCCTCAACGCCGCCTCCCGCGACTCCGCCGCCTACAACCCCGCCACCGTCCCCGCCGGCTACACGATTCAAGTCACCGGCGTCGGCGGCGCGACCGGCCCCGTCATCGCCGAACTCTACGACGCCACCCCCGCCTCCGCGTTCGTCGCGACGACCCCGCGATTGGTCAACGTCTCCGTCCTCAAAACCATTCCCGCCGGCAGCCTGCTCACCGCCGGCTTCGTGATCAGCGGCTCGACGGCGAAGACCGTCCTCATCCGCGCCATCGGCCCCGGCCTCGCCCGCCCGCCCTTCAACGTCCCCGGCGCGATGGCCGATCCGAAACTCGATCTGTTGTCCGGACAAACCGTCCTCGCCTCCAACGACAACTGGGGCGGCGACGCCCAACTCACCACCGTCGGCACCGCGGTCGGCGCCTTCGCGATCACGGATGCGGCGAGCAAAGACGCCATGCTCCTCGTGACGCTCGCCCCCGGCGGCTACACCACGCAAGCCACCGGTGTCGGCAGCACCGGCGGCGCCGCCATCGTGGAAGTCTACGAAGTGCCGTGACCAGTCGTGGACG
>JBEANZ010000375.1:0-10265 GCA_041165185.1 Verrucomicrobiota bacterium
CGCGGGTCCTCGCGAACGCGTGGCCCGCGTCAGCGGCGCTCGGTGCGACCGTGCGTTTTCCACTCCTGATACTGCGCCTCGGTCTCGGTGAATCGCAGCGGCGACTTGGGCAGCGGAGTGCCGTGCTTGATCTCACGCCGCGTGAGCGCCGGGATGCTGCGAAAAAAATAGGTGTAGTCCCCGCGACCGACCCGCTTCACCTCGTAGAAATCGGAAAACTCGTTGGTCGTCGTGTTGACCATGGCGACTTCCGCGAGGTCGTTGTCCCAGACCGCGTGTTTACCCCAGTCTTCCCACACGGCTTCGATGGTGGTGAGGCGCGTGAGGGCGACGCGGCGCGTCTCTTGCGACGCCACTGGCGCGGGTGCGGGCGTCGTGGTCACGCGCGGCGCAGCGGAAATGGCGGGGATCGCGGCGCTTTGTTCGCGCACCCACAGCCACACGGTCGCAGCACCGAAGACAAAGCCGAGCATCGCCCACGAGGGCGCTTTCGAGAGTTTCGCCGCGGTGAGCGGGTAGACTTTTTCCTCGGGCTCGTCGTCGTCCATGGCGGGAAAAACTCAGGCGCGCACGAGCGCGGCGACGGCGAGCGCGTGCGTCTCCGTGTGCGAGAGCGTGAGGTGGACGTGCGTGGCGCCGACGTGCGCGAGGAGCGCCTGGCCCTGCGCATCGAGGCGCACGAGCGGCTCGTGGCGCGCGCCGTGGTAAACGGAGGCGGATTTCCAGCCGAACTCCGCGCCGATGCCCGTCGTGAAACATTTCGAAATCGCCTCCTTCGCGGCGAAGCGCGCGGCGATGTGCTTGTGCGGCGCGCCCATCGTGGCGCAGTAGGCTTTTTCCTCGTCGGTCAAAATCCGGTCTAGGAACCGCTCGCCGTGTCGCTCGATCACGCCGCGGATCCGCTCGACCTCGACGAGGTCGGCGCCGAGGCCGACGAGGAAGCCGCCGGGCGGAAGGGAGAGGTTCATGGCGGCGGAAAGTAGCGGGTAGCGAGTAGCGGGTAGCGAGTAGAAATCCGGTAGCGGTGCGCCTGCGTGATGCTCGCTACTCGCTACTTCGCCCAGCCATTCATCCTCGCCCGCATCTCGTGGACAGCCTCGGCGACGCCGGTGAACAGCGCGCGGCTCACGATGCTGTGGCCGATGTTCAGCTCGTGCAGGTGCGGGAGCGTGCGGACCTCGGCGATGTTTTCGTAGTTGATGCCGTGGCCGGCGTTGACGGTGAGCGCGGCGGCGTGGGCGTGCACACAGCCGGCGTGGAGGCGTTGGAATTCCCCGGCGCGGTCGCCCGCGTAGTAGGCATTGGCATAGGCGCCCGTGTGCAACTCGACGAACGGCGCGCCGAGCTCCGCGCTCAACGCGATCTGCGGCGCGTCGGGATCGATGAAGAGGCTGACCTTGATGCCGGCTCCGGCGAGCGCCGCCACGCACTCGCGCACGCGCTCACGGTTGCCCACGACGTCGAGGCCGCCCTCGGTCGTGATTTCCTCGCGGCTCTCGGGCACGACGCAAACGAAGTCCGGTTTCAGCCGCAGCGCGAAGTCCGTCATCGCGGGCGTGCAGGCCATCTCGAGGTTGAGGCGCGTGGCGATTTTCTCGCGCAGCCGCCACACGTCGCGCTCCTGGATGTGCCGCCGATCCTCGCGGAGGTGGACCGTGATGCCGTCCGCGCCAGCGCGCTCGGCCGCGAGCGCGAAGGCCACCGGATCCGGCTCGACGGCACCGCCCTCCGCGCCGGCGGCGGCGCGGTAGCGCGCCTGGCGGACGGTGGCACAGTGGTCGATATTTACGCCGAGCAGAATCATGGGACGGAGGTTTGACGCGAGTTAGCGGCCCGCAATTCTCCAACGCAAAAACGAAATGACCGATCCAAAATCGCCGCCCAAGCCGGAGAACATGCTGCTCAATCTCGTCTGCAACATCGTCGTGCCGACGGTGGTGCTCATGAAGTTCAGCACCGAAAACCGCCTCGGCCCGCTCTGGGGGCTGATCGTCGCGCTGATTTTTCCCGTGAGCTACGGCGTGTATGATTTGGCCACGCGAAAGAAAACCAACCTGCTGTCGATCCTCGGCTTCGTGAGCGTGCTGCTGTCGGGCGGGCTCGCGTTGGCGAAGGTCGGCGGGTTTGGCTTCGCGGTGAAGGACGCCGCGCTCCCGACCATCATCGGGCTCGCGGTGTTGTTCACGTTGCGGACGAAGAAGCCGCTCGTGCGCGAGATGCTGTTCAACGACGCGATCATCGACGTCGCGCGCGTGGACGCCGCGCTCGACGCGCGCGGGGAGCGCGAGAAATTCGACGCGTTGATGCGGCGCGCGAGCATCGTGCTCGCGCTGACGTTTCTGGTGAGCGCGCCGGTGAACTTCGCGTTGGCGCGCTACATCCTCGTGAGCCCGCCGGGCACGCCGGAGTTCAACGCGGAGCTGGGCAAGATGCACTGGGTCGCACCGCTCGTCATCGCCGTGCCGAGCATGGTGGTGATGATGACGGTGTTCTGGAAACTGATGAAGGGCCTCGCGGGCTTAACGGGGCTGACGACGGACGAGATTTTCCGGGCGGAGAAAAAGTAGGGCCGGTCTCGGATCGGCGTGGACTGCGGCGGCGTAGGCTGCGAGGGCGCGTGCGAAACGACGGAGCGCCCGCGAGCGGGCTGCCTACGGGCGGGACCGTTTTCAGACCAGTTACCAAAAGCACTCGGTCCTTTGTAGGGCCGGCGCTCGCCGCCGCGCCGTCTCGCCGCACACGTGCGAACGATGGTGGATGTCGGTTGGTTCTCTCGCGCGCAAAGCGCGACGGCACGCCGGCAAGCGGCGGCCCTACGTGCCCAAGCCTCTTCGCTTTGAGTAACCGATATGGGCGGAACGCCCATGCCACGTGAACGCCGGTCGGAGATCGGCGCTAGCTCAGGCGCGCTGCGCCATCGGGACGTAGTCGCGCTTCACCGGGCCGACGTAGATCTGGCGCGGGCGGTAGATGCGGCCCTTCGGATTGGCGGCGACCTCGCGCCAGTTGGCGATCCAGCCGGGGGCGCGGCCGATGGCGAACATCGTCGTGAACATGTTCACCGGGATGCCGAGCGCGCGCATGATGATGCCGGAGTAGAAATCGACGTTGGGGTAGAGTTTCCGCGACACGAAGTAGTCGTCGCGCAGGGCGGCCTGCTCGAGGTTTTTCGCGATGGCGAGCAGCGGGTCCTCGATGCCGAGGCGCTTGAGCACGACGTCGCACGCTTCGCCGATGATGCGGGCGCGGGGATCGAAGTTTTTGTAAACGGCGTGGCCGAAGCCCATGAGGCGGTTGGTCTTCGAGCCGGACTTGGCGGCGGCGATGAAGCGCGTGCCATCGTCGCCCTCGTCGTGGATCGACTGGAGCATTTGCATGACGGCGGCGTTGGCCCCGCCGTGGAGCGGGCCGGAGAGCGCGCTGATGCCGGCGGAGACGGAGGCGAAGACGTTGGCCTGGCTGGAGCCGACCATGCGCACGGTGGAGGTGGAGCAGTTTTGCTCGTGGTCGGCGTGGAGGAGGAGGAGGAGGTTGAGCGCGCGGGCGACTTCCGGGGCGGCGACGTAATCCTTGTAGGGCTCGGAAAACATCATGTGCAGGAAGTTGTCGCAGAACGGCAGTTCCTGTTTCGGAAACACGAAGGGCAGTCCCTTCTGGTAGCGGTAGATCATCGCCACGAAGGTCCGGATCTTCGAGATGGCGATGGCGGCGGCGAGGTCGAAGCCCTTGAGGTCCTTCTCGAAGTTGTTCGTCGCGAGTTCGGGGTAGTAGGCGGGCAGCGCGGCGACGAGGGCGGAAAGCATCGCCATCGGCGACGCGCTCGTGGGGAAGCCCTCGAGGATTTTCTGCATCTGCATCTCGACGGCGGCGTTCTTACGGAGGAGCTGGCCGAAGTCCTTGCGCTGCGCGGCGGTCGGCAGCGAGCCGTAGATGATGAGGTAGGCGGTCTCCACAAACTCGCTCTGCTGCGCGAGCTGGTCGATGGGGTAGCCGCGATGGCGGAGGATGCCGTTGTCGCCGTCGAGGTAGGTGATGTGGCTCTCGCAGGAGCCGGTGTTGCCGTAGCCCTGATCGTAGGCGATGTGACCGGTGGCGGCGCGGAGGCCGCGCGTGTCGATGGCGAGTTCGCCTTCGGTGCCCTGGATGACGGGAAGGGGGTATTCTTTGTCGTCGAGTTTGAGCGAGGCGGTCTTGGCCATGGGGCGGCGAGCGAAAGGGAAAGCGGGGCGCTTGCAAAGCAAAGTTGCCCGCGAGGCGGAATCATTCGCCGGCAGTAGCCGGCGGCGGTGGCGGAGTAAGCCGGTCTCACGGCGGCGGCGCGCCACCGGCCCGGCGCCCGGTGCGCCCGGCGCTTGAATTTCGCGCTGCCGCCACCTACGGTCCGCCGCCATGGAAGCCGCCCGCACCCTGCCCCTCTCCGTCGCCGACTACCTCGCGTCCGAGGAAGCGAGCGCCGTGCGCCATGAATTTATCGGCGGCGAAATCTACGCGATGTCCGGCGCGAGCACGCCGCACAACACCATCGCCGGAAATATCTTCTCGGCCTTCCGCACCAAGCTGCGCGGCGGGCCGTGCCGCGCCTTCGTCGCCGACGTGAAGGTCCGCCTCGAGGCCTCGCGCGAGGAGATTTTTTATTATCCGGATGTCGTCGTCACCTGCCACCCGACGGGCGTCCAAAAACAGTTCCTCATGCTGCCGACGCTCATCGTCGAAGTGCTGTCGCCCTCGACGGAGACGATCGACCGGCGCGAAAAAAAGCTGAACTACCTCCAGGTCCCCACGCTCGAGGAATACGTCCTCGTCGCCCAAGACCGCCGCGAAGTCACGATCTACCGGCGCGCGGAGGGCTGGGTGGCGGAAACCCACACCGCGGCGGATTCACGCGTCGAGTTTCGCTCGATCCAGCAGGCGCTGACGTTCGCGGAAATCTACGAAGACGTGGCCTGAGTCGCGCCCCGCACGCGGGCGCAAGGAAGCTCACGCTGCGGCCACGGCCGCGAAATTCCGGTAGACCTGCAGGCCCTTCGCCTGGCTTTTCTCGGGGTGGAACTGCGTCGCAAACACCCGGCCGCGCCCGATCGCCGCGCAGAACGCGCCGCCGTAGTCGCACTCCGCGAGCACCAGCGCCGGGTCGGCGGGCGCGCAGTGGAAACTATGGACGAAATAGAAGGCCTCGTCGGAAACCGAGAGCTGCGCGCGCAGAGCGGAGTGCGCCTGGACGAACTGGACGGTATTCCAACCCATGTGGGGAATCTTGAAGTCCCGCGGGCGGCGAAACTTCACGACGTTCCCCGGGAAAATCCCAAGTCCCACCGTGCCGCCGGCGCCGCCCTCCTCCGAGTGCTCGAACAACGCCTGCATCCCGAGGCACACGCCGAGGAACGGCCGGTCCGCCGCGATCCAGTCGCGCACGGCGGCATCGAGCCCGGAGGCGCGCAGCGAGGCGACGCAATCGCGCAGCGCACCCACGCCCGGCAACACAAGGCCGCGCGCCGCGAAGGCGGCGATTTCTTCCGGCGTGCGCACGACGCGGACGACCGCGCCCACGGCCTCCAGCGCCTTGGTGACGCTGCGGAGGTTGCAGATTCCGGTGTCGATGACGGCGATCATCCGGCCATCAGCGAAATTGAACGAGCGCCGGAAAATCCGGGCAGAGTTTCGAGGCGCGCAGGGCCTTGATCTCGCCGGCGGCGAAAAAACTCATCTCGCCCTTCTGCGAACAGTGCCAGACTTCGCGAGCACCGGCATCGAAATACAGCGCGGTTTTGTCGCGCATTTCGGCGACGGAGTTGTCGGGCGAAAGCACCTCGACACAGATCTCCGGCGCGCGGGGAAAACAGACGCCATCACCGAGTTCCTCGACGCACTCGCGCGAAGCCCACGCGACATCGGCGGCGCGCACGCCGTCGGCGGTGGGGACGGGGCACGCGATGAAGACCCGACCGTTCGGCATAAGACGGCTGAGCGAGATGCTAACCTGAGCCTGAAAGCCACCGTGACCGGCTGATGCAGGCGGGTGCAAGATTGCCCGGCCGTGGCAGTCGCATTCGACGCGGCCCTCGAATTTCGCGAGCACCGGATCACTCACGAACTCGGCCCAGCGCCGAAGATTCTGCGCTGTTTGAGCGCGCTGCGTCGGCAACTCGATCGTAAGAGAGTCCATATCGAAAAAATCGGCGGCACCCGTCGCCTAAATTTTCCCCTTCGTGCTCGGCAACTGGTCGGCGGCGCGAGGTTCGATTTGCGTCGCGAGGTCGAGCGCGCGGGCGAGGCCCTTGAAGATCGCCTCGGCGACGTGGTGCGGTTCCTCGCCGTGGACGAGGTGGACGTGGAGGTTGCAGCCGAGGGCGTTGCTGAAGGCGCGGCAAAATTCCTTCACGAGCACGATGTTGAAGTCGCGCACGAACATCGTCGGCGCATTGGCCTCGTAAACGAGATGCGGCCGGCCGCCGACATCGACGACGACGCGCGCGAGCGATTCGTCCATCGGCAGCAGGAAAAATCCGTAGCGGCGGATCCCGAGTTTGGCGCCGAGCGCTTCCTTGAAGGCCTGACCGAGCACGAGGCCGACGTCTTCGACGGTGTGGTGGTAGTCGACGTCCACGTCGCCCTTCGCTTTCACGTTAAGATCGAAGAGGCCGTGCTTCGCGAAGAGCGTGAGCATGTGATCGAAGAACGGCACGCCAGTCTCGATCGTCGACCGGCCGCTGCCGTCGACAGCGAGCGTGAGCGCGATGTCGGTCTCGGCCGTCGTGCGGACGACGGTCGCGGTGCGGGCTACGCGTTTGGGACTGGTGCTTTTGGCCATGCGTCGAGGGATTCGCTGAGGACGAGCATTTCGTCGTCGGAGCCGACCGTGATGCGCAGGAACGGAGCGGTCAAGGCGTGGCTCGGGAAGTGCCGCACGAGGACCTTGCGAGAGACGAGAAAATCGTAGGCGGACTTCGCGACGGCCGGGCCGGTCTCGCCGCGCGCGTTTTTCGGCTCCGTGAAAACGAAGTTCGCCTGCGACGGGTAGGTGAACCAGCCGCGCCGCGAAACGCAGTCCGCGATCACGCGGTCGCGGGTGGCGCGCACGCGCGCGATCACGCCGGCGTAGTAGGACTGGTCGCCGAGGGCGGCGAGGGCGGCGGCCTGCGAGACGCGGTTGACGTTGTAGCTGTCGCGCACGCGGTCGAGCAGGTCGATGACCTCGGCGTGCGCGAGCGCGTAGCCGACGCGGATGCCCGCGAGCGCGTAGGCTTTCGAGAGCGTGCGGACGACGACGAGATTGGGGAAACGCGCGAGGAGCGGGACGGCGTTTTCGAGGGCGAACGGCGCGTAGGCTTCGTCGACGACGAGCAGGCCCCGAAAGGTCGCGAGGATTTCCTCGAGGTCGGCGTTGGCGAAGGCGACGCCGGTCGGGGCGTTGGGCGAAGTGAGAAAAAACGCGCGCGCGGTCGAGGCGGCGATACGGTCGAGCGGGAGCCGCATGGTGCGGTCGAACTCGATGATGTTGCTACGGCCGTCCTGGATTTCGACGAGCACGGGGTAGAGCGAGTAGCTGGGGTAGGTGAAGCCGGCGGCGGCGGACTGTTGTAGGGCGGGGTCGCCTGACCCCGCCGTTCCGTCATTTGGCTTCGCGGCGGCGGCGGGGTCGGGAGACCCCGCTCTACAACCAACAAAGGCGCGCATGATCAGGTTCAGGATGTCGTCGGAGCCGTTGCCAATGATTACGTTTTTCTCGCGCAGGCCGTGGCCGTGATGCGCAGCGACGGCGGCGCGCAGCGGCGTGCTTTTCGGATTCGGATAAAGGCGGAGCGAAGAGCCGTCTTCGCCGATTTCGCGGCGGAGCGCCTCCGCGACGCGCGGGCTGGGCGCGTAGGGGCACTCGTTGGTGTTGAGTTTCACCCAGCCGGGTCCGCTCGGCTGGAGGCCGGGCGTGTAGGCGTGGAGGCGCGTGACGTGCGGGAGCGCGAGGGACGATGGCGAGGACATACGATGGGCCCCAACAGGCTCAGAATGCGCAAAGACTGAAAAGCGCTTTTGCGCCGCGTGCGCGGGTGGCGGTTAGAGCGTCCGCATCCGCACGCTGCGGCCGTGGGCGTCGAGTTTTTCCATCGCGGCAAACGCCGCCACGATCGGTTCGGCTTTCCGGAGGCTTGGTTTGTCGTAGCGGATGATGCTGGTGCGCCGGAGAAAATCCGCGACGCGCAGGCCGCCGCCGAAGCGCGCCGCGCGGCCCGTGGGCAACACGTGGCTCGGCCCCGCGACGAAATCGCCCAGCGCCGTCGGCGTGTGGTTGCCGATCATGATGGCGCCGGCGGTCGTGATGTCGGCGGTGAGTTTCTTCACGGCCGGCTCCGCGACCATGAGTTCGAGGTGCTCGGGAGCGATGTAGTTGGCGACCTCGGCGGCGTGCGCGAGCGACTTCACCTCGATGGCGAGGAAGCCCTCGTTGAGGACGCGCGCCATTTTTTCCGTGCGCGTGAGCAACTGGAGCTGCGTGCGCAGCTCGCTCGAGACGGCCGTAATGATTTCCGCGGAGGTGGCGGCGAGGAAGATTTTCTCCCGGCCGGATCCGTGCTCGGCCTGCGCCAGCAGGTCGGCGGCGATGAGGGCCGGTTTCGCCGTCTCGTCCGCGATGACCATCACCTCGCTCGGGCCGGGGAGGGAATCGACGCCGACGGTGCCAAACACCTGGCGCTTCGCCTCGCAGACGTAGGCGTTGCCCGGGCCGAAAATCTTGTCGACCGGGCGAATCGTCGTCGTGCCGTAGGCCATCGCGCCGATGGCCTGGACGCCGCCGATGCGGTAGATTTCCGTGACGCCGAGCAGGTCGAGCGCGACGAGCACGGCGTCGGCGACCTTGCCGTCGGGATTCGACGGCGTGAAGACGGCGATCTGGGGACAGCCGGCGATTTTTGCGAGGGTCACGGTCATGAGCACCGTCGAGACGAGCGGCGCCTGGCCGCCAGGCACGTAGATGCCGACGCGGCGGATGGGGTCGAATTTTTCGCCGACTTGGGCGCCGTGTTTGTTTTTCGCGGTCCAGTTTTCCGGCAGCGCACGGCGGTGAAAATCCGCGATGCTCTCGTGCGCGGCCTTCAGCGCGCGCAGATCGGAGGCGGGCAGGCGCTTGGCGGCGGTGGCGATGAACGCCGGCGGCACGGGAAAATCGCGGCCGCGCAGTTTCGCGCCGTCGAACTTGGCGGCGTAGTAGCCGATGGCCTCGTCGCCGCGCGTCCGGACGTCGGCGAGAATCGTGGCGACCGAATCGGCGATCTCGCGCGGCGGGGCGGCGTCGCGGCAAAACGCCGCGAGTTCGTCGCCAAAGGTCTTGGAAGCGTGGTGGAGGATGCGCATGGCGGCGGGCGTGGCGGTTACTTGCCCGTGACGGAGGGCAGGCGAAACATCGAGTCGGGGAATTTCTCGTTGGTCGTGATTTTGGTGAACACCATCGTGGTCGTGCGGTTGCGGCCCTCGCCAATCTTCGTGATCTGCACGATGCTCTGGGGGAAGCGGACGCCGTTGACGCGCATCTCGCCCTTCTCGCGAATCATGTCGCCCGTGCCGGTCTGCGAAAACACGAGGCGGCCGGTCGTCTTCTCAAAATAGCGGTAGAAGTAGATTTTCTCGGTGTAGCGGAAAACGAGTTTGAAGCAGTCGACGCCGTCGATGCTCATCGAACCCTGCTCCTCGATGCGCCCGCCGCGGCTCTCGATGCCGTGGTAGAAATCGAGGTTTTCCCAGGTGTTGGCGCGCAGGCCCTTGAGGGCGTCGGGCCCGAGGAGATCGAGCTTCCAGTTCTTGGCGTCCTTCAAATCCTCGAGGCGGCGCCAGCCGTCGAACCCGTCGAGCGCGGTGGTCTCGACGTTGTCGTCGGCGGCCACCTGCACACGCTGTTGGTCAGGTTTTTGGAAAATGATGTCGATGGAGCCCTTGGCCTCCTTGGCAGGTTCGGCGGAGTCGACCACGGAGAGCGTGCCGACGATATGGATCGAGGTTACGGCGTTGAGGGTGGCGTCGGCGCCGAGGAAGGCGCGGGCCTTGGCGAGGATGGCGGGCTCGGCGGCGGGCGCCGCGGGCAGGACGCCGAGCACAAGGGCGAGACCGGCAAGGCGAAGGGCGGAGAAATTCATGGTGAGGAGCTTGAGCGAGGATGGACCGCGAGGAAAGCCCGCGGATGCGAAAAATCATTCCCACTCGATGGTCGCGGGCGGTTTCGAGCTCACGTCGTAGACGACGCGCCCGACACCGCGCACCTCGTTGGTGATGCGGCTGGA
>JBEANZ010000376.1:0-4044 GCA_041165185.1 Verrucomicrobiota bacterium
TCCTCACGCTCTTCGGCATCGTCCTCGGCGCAGCCGCCCTCGTCGGCATGATCGGCGTCGTCAACGGCCTGCTCCGCGGCTTCGAGACGATGATCTACGAGACCGGCGGCCTTGAACGCATCACTGTCAACCCTGGTCCCGTCCCCGAGGCGCAGCGCGAGAAAGCCGCCCTCTCGCCCGGCCGCACCCTCAACGACGTCGACGCGATTCTCGACGCCGTGCCCCTCGCGCGCCGCGTCACCGCCGAGGTCCAGATCCCCGGTGGCGCGCGCCTCTACTTCCAGGGCAACGCCACCGGCCAGCTCGTGCGCGGCGTGCTCCCGGCGACATTTGTGATGGACCGCTACGAAGTCGCGCAGGGCCGCCTCATCGGCGATCTCGACTTGGAAATGCAGACGCAGGTCGTCGTGCTCGGCGTGACGGTGGCGCAAACGCTCTTCCGCCGCGGCATCGATCCCCTCGGCCGCGTCATCACGATCAACGGCCAGCCGTTCACCGTCGTTGGCATCTTGAAGGACTACAGCGCAGGCAGCGGATCGGGCGGCGGCCGTGTGAGCTCGAAAAACTATTCCGTCTTCATCCCGCTCACCACGGCGCAGACCCTCTACCGCATCGACGAAAACGTCGACGTGCTCAGTATCCAGCTCGCCGACATCGACGACATGCCGCACGCGCTCGAGCAGGTGAAAAACGTCCTCACCCACACGCACCGCGGCATCCAGGACATCCGCCTCGAGACGCGCGAGGAGTTGCTCCTCAGCTATCGGCGGACGCGCGACAGCTATTACGTTTCCCTCGGCGGCGTGGCCGCGATCGGGCTCATCGTGGGCGGCATCGGCATCATGAACGTCATGCTCGCCTCCATCAGCGAACGCATCCGCGAAATCGGCGTGCGCCGCGCGCTCGGTGCGAAGCGCAAGGACATCCTCGTCCAAATCCTCGCCGAATCGATCACGCTCGCGATGGCGGGCGGCTTCCTCGGCCTCTTTGCGAGCGTGGGGTTGATCCTCGTGCTCCAAGTCTTCGCGCTCGAATCAAACCGCCCCGAACTCTCCGTGTGGGCGATGGCGATCGGCATCTGTTCAAGCGCAGCGGTGGGCGTGCTCGCCGGCCTCTACCCCGCCGTCCGCGCCTCGCGTTTACCCGTGGTCGAGGCGCTGCGGACGGACTGAACTCAACGAGTGTGGCGGCTTGCCAGCGGTCGAAGAATTTCGTCTAACTCCGCCATGTCCGTCGCCCAAGTGATGCAGGAAATCGACACGCTCACGGAGAACGAGCGTCTCAAGGTGCAGGCCTATCTCGTCCACTTGCGCCGCAAGAACGATCCCGCGCACCGTGCGCTACTCTCCCAACGTCTGGATCGAATGCAGCTCGGCCACGGCTACGACGAGGCAGACTTACGGCAACGGCTCAAGCCACTGGCGTCCGCCTCGGCGGAATGAACCCCTACGCGTTCGCGGTTGAACAGGCGGTCCTTGACGTCTTCGCCGCCGCGTCGGCCCGCCAACAGCGCTTGGTGTTGGACTGCTTTTCCCGCCTCGCCGCGCATCCGTTTCGCGAACCCGACTGGGTGGACCACGACGACGCCAGCCGAACTATCTCCGTCGTCCTGCACGACGAATGGCTGATCTCCTATTGGACCGATCACGCCATCCGTCGGGTGATGATCGTCGAGCTGGAGCGAGTCGAGGGACCGTAGCGGCTCAGGCCAAAAACCGCGGCCACCCTACCCCAAACTCACCGGGTCCACGTCCAGCACCTGCGTGATGTCATCCGGCCACGCGAAGGTCGCGCGGAGTTTCATCAGCTCGGGCACGACCTTTGTCACCGCGTTCGTGAAATACAAAAGCTGCCAGCGATACTCGTCCTTGATTTTCTCGATCGGCGACGCCGCCGGGCCGCGTAGATCCACGCGGGCACCGAGGGTTTTCTCGACGAGCTTCGCCCATTGCTCGGCGAAGAATTTCAACTTTTCCGGGTTCGGCCCGCGAAAGAGATGGTGAATCAGATGGCGGTCCGGCGGGTAGTGAAACTCCCTCCGCATCTTCAACTCCGCCGCCGCGAAGCCCGCGTAATCCGCGTGCCGCGAAAACTGGATCGCCTCCGCCTGCGGCGTGAAGGTCTGCACGATCACCTCGCCCGCGCGATCACCGCGACCGGCGCGGCCCGCGACTTGGACGAGGAGTTGAAACGTCCGCTCGTTCGCCCGGAAGTCCGGCACGTGCATCGAGATGTCCGCGTCGACGAGACCGACGAGCGTCACGTTGGGAAAATCCAGCCCTTTCCCGATCATCTGCGTGCCGACGAGCACGTCGATTTTTCCGGCGCGGAACTGCGCGAGCACTTCGCGGAAACGGTTTTTTTTTCCCATCGTGTCGCTGTCCATCCGCTCGACGCGCGCGCGCGGGAGCACGCGTTTCACGGCTTCCTCGATGCGTTGCGTGCCGAGGCCTTTCCACCGGATGTCGGGCGCGGCGCATTTCGGACAGCGCACGGGCGCGGGTTTCTGCGAATCGCAGAGATGGCAGCGCAGCGTCTCGTCGGTGCGGTGGTAGGTCATCGCGATGCTGCAATGCGCGCACTCCTCCACGTGGCCGCATTTCGTGCAGAGCATCGACGAAGAGTAGCCGCGGCGGTTGATAAACAAAATCGTCTGCTCGCGTTTCTCGAACCGGTCCTGCATCCCGCGCACGAGTTTCCCCGAGAGCGCGGGCAACGCGCGCTGCTTCGCCGCCTCGAGTCGCAGGTCCACGATGTCGATGTAGGGCAGCTTGCGCGTGTCGACGCGCTGCGTGAGCTGGAGCAACCGGTATTTGCCGTCGGTCGCGTTGGCGAAACTCTCGAGCGAGGGCGTCGCCGAGCCGAGCAGGCAGACGGCACCGGCGAGTTTCGCGCGCATCACGGCGACGTCGCGGCCGTGGTAGCGCGGCGTCTCGTCCTGCTTGTAGGCCGGCTCGTGCTCCTCATCGACGACGATGAGGCTCAGGTCTTTCACCGGCGCGAACACCGCCGAGCGCGCGCCGACGACCACGCGCGCCTCGCCCGTCGCGAGCGCCCTCCAGCCGTCGAAGCGCTCGCCCTCGCTCAGGTGGCTGTGCCACACGACGACGCGCTGCCCCGGCGCGATCGCCTCGAGCCGCGCGCGCAACCGCGCCACCGTCTGCGGCGTGAGCGCGACCTCGGGCACGAGAAACACCACGCCGCCACCCGCCTTGAGCGCGGTGTCGATCGCGCGCAGGTAAACCTCCGTCTTGCCCGAGCCCGTCACACCGTGGAGCAGCGTCACGCCGAATTTGTTCTCCGCAAGCGTGCCCGCCAGCGCCGTGACGGCCGCCTGCTGCTCGGGGTTGAGCGCGTGCGGTTGCGAGGCGACGAGCTCGCCCGCCGCGTGGTCGTCGTCGTAGGCGATGCGCTCGATGCGACGCGCCTCCTCGCGCACGAAGCCGCGTTTCACGAGCGCCGCAACCACCGCCGCCGTCGCGCCGAGGCGCGAGAGCACGAGGGCCTTGGGCTGCGGGCGGAATTGCTGCGCGAGCAACCGCAGGACCTTCGCCTGCTGCGGGGCGCGTTTCTCGAGCGCGGCGAGTTCTTCGGCCGTCGGCGGCCGCGCGAGCGCGAGGAGTTTTTCCTCTTTCAACGCGTGCCCGTTGCGCACCGCCGCCGGCAACATCGTCTCGACGATCGCGTCGACGCCGCACGCGTAGTAGCCCGCCATCCAGCGCGCGAGCCGCAGCAAATCCGGCGTGAGCGCGGGAAACGGATAGGCCACCTGCGCGACGCTCTTGAGCTGATCGACGGGAAAATCCCGCGGCGCACCGATCTCGCCGACGAGCCCGAGGCGCAGCGTGCGCAGCACCGGCACGCGCACGAGCGAGCCCACGGCCACGGTCGCGCGCAGCGTTTCCGGCACGCGGTAGTGGAGGAGCTTGTCGAAGCCCGCCAGAGGATGGACGCCCACGATCATGTTCGCGCGGATCACGGCGGCGCGCCGCGCGCGACGCAAGGGCCGAGCGGAAACGCGCGCGCCGCACCGCGCCGTTGACA
>JBEANZ010000377.1:0-4033 GCA_041165185.1 Verrucomicrobiota bacterium
GCGTCGGGGGGGCGGAGGTGGGTGAGGAAGTGGCACCAGTGTTCCCAGGCGGTGACGAGCGGCGCGGGTGGGCGCGTGCGGTGAAACTCGGAGAGGACGGCGTGGGCGTCGGCGGCGGTGAGGGCGTGCGAGTGGGCGTCGGCGACGCGCGACGGGAGGTTGTGCGCTTCGTCGAGAATCAGGAGGGTGCGGGCGGGCTCGAAGCCAGGCTGCGCGTAGAAGAGCCCGCGATTCCGCGCGGCAAAGACGTAGTTGTAATCGCCGATCCACACATCGTTGAAGGCGAGGGCGGCGCGGGTGATTTCGTAGGGGCAGATGCGGGCGGCGCGGCCGGCGGCGCGCAGGGTGTCGAGATCGCGGGCGTGTTTTTCGTCGAGGTAGAAACGGGCGAGTCCGCTCGTGGGCCAGCGCGCGGCGACGCCGTCGAGGTAGGCGCAGGAGGCGCGGACGCAGTGGAAGGTGGTGTTGACGCAGTGCTCGGATTTGTTGCGGACGTGCCAGGCGGCTACCGCAGTCGCGGGGGAGGCAGGAGACGGGAGGAGGGGGGCGGGGGTGGCGGAAAGCTCAGAGCTGGGAGCTGAGAGCTGAGAGCCGGAAGGAGCCGAGGCTTTTGGGCCGGCTGTATTTGTCTCTGGTCTCTGGTCGTTGGTCTCTGGTCCCGCCGCTGCGGCGGCTGCGGTCATCGCGGTGAGCGTGTGGACGACTTGGAGTTGGCCGGTGGACTTGCTCGTGAGGTAGAGGGCGCGGTCGAAGTGGCCGGAGCGGAGTTGGCCGAGGGCGAATTCGAGAAGGACGCCGGTCTTGCCGAAGCCGGTCGGGGCCTCGAAAAACACGAGGGGATTTTTTTCAAAGAGCGCGGTGAGCTCGGCCTGCGTCGATTCCTGACCCGGGCGCGGCGTGGCGAAGGCGGGGCGGTAGCGGAGGCCGCGGAGGCGTTCGCGGGCGCGGAGGCGGAGGTTGAGAAACTCGGCGAGGCGCTCGAGTTGGACGCGGAAGAGGGTGTCGTCGGCGGAGGTGAGCGGGATGGTTTGCGCGAGGCCGGTAGCGGGCTCGACGAAGAGGAGTTCGGCGCGGAGCGGGGTGAGTTGAGCGTCGGGGGTGAGGCGCGTGAGCGCGGTGTAGGTGGCGAGTTGGACGAAATACTCGGGGTAGTCGGCGCGGAGTTCGGATTCGTCGGCGGGCAGCGGGCGCGTGACGGTTTTGATTTCGCGGAGCGTAACGCGATCCGCGAGACGGAGGCGTTGGTCGATGCGGCCGGCGAGGGCGAGGGTCCAGCCGCGGTGGAAGATTTTGCCCTCGATGGGGATTTCGAATTCGGCGGCGGGGCCGTGATCGGCGGCGGCCTGGGCGCGGAGTTCGTTGTGCCAGTGCGTGCCGAGTTGCGCGCGCCAGAGGCCGGAGGCGCCGCCGCCGGCGTCCTGCGGGCCGATGGCGAATTGCGCAAACTCGCCGACGCTCAGGCGCGCGGTGCGGTGATCGAGATCGAAATCCATGGGGCGTTCAGTCGAGGAGTATCTCGGTGTGGCCGCGGAGGTAGTCTTCGAGGCGGCGGCGGAGGAGTGGGATTTTCGATTTTGGATTTTCGATTCTTGATTCGGCGAGCTCAGAGAGCGGGGAGTGGAGGAGGTGACACGCTTCCTCGTGGAGATCGCGCGGGAGCGTGGGGAGCCACTCCTGTTTCACGGCGTAGCCTTCGTCGCGGGCGAAGCGGTAGAGGCTTTTGAAAAACACGATCTCCGGCGGCGCGCCCTCCGCAAAGGCCACCAGCGCGGCGCGCACGAGCGCGGCGACGGAGCGGCGGCTTTCCTCGTGGACCGGGTTGCGCGCGATGAGCGCGGCGAGCGCCGAGGCGTGCAGGAGCGTTTCGTAGCTGCGGCCGAGCGTGGGGTGGCGCGTGACGAGGCGCGCTTCTTTCACGAACCACGTGCGGCCCTGATTGGAGGATTCGAGGTGGAGCGAAACTTCGTCGAAGAGATCGAGGGCGACGCTGGCGGCGGGGGATTTTTTCGAGACACGCTGGAGAATCGTGAGCGCGCCGTGCTCGGGGGAAAACGCGCTGAGGGTTTGAAACGTGTCCGACGGCGGGCGCTTCAGGAGGATGAAGGCGTCGGCGACGAGGGACTGCGCGGGCATGGGGGAGGAATTAGCTGAGAGCTAAGAGCTGAGAGCCGGAGGAGCGGTTGGGCGTTGAGGGTTGAGAGTTGAGATCGGGGGAACTCGCACGGTGAGTGGGAGAGGCTTCGTGGTTTGGCTCTGCGCTCTTAGCTCTCGGCTCTTAGCTCGCCGCCCCAGCGGTCCCGTTCCGCGCGCGCGATTCGCGTGCGCCCGTCGCCGGCCACGGCGGCATCACGGCGCCGCCGGAGATGATCATTTTCATGCCTTCGCCGACGCTCATTTCGAGTTCGATGATTTCGGCGCGCGGGAGGATCAGCAGAAAACCGGCGGTGGGGTTCGGGGTCGTCGGGACGAAGACGGTCCACATGTCGGGGCCGGCGCGTTCCTGCGCTTCGCCCTGGGTTTTGTTCGTGAGAAAGCCGACGGACCAGCAGCCGGCGCGCGGGTATTGGACGAGCACGACTTTGTTGAAGAGGTTTTTCCGGTTGGATCCGAAGGTCGCGACGATCTGTTTGACGGAGTCATAAACGGCGCCGACGCCGGGGATGTTTTGGACGAAGCGTTCGACGACCCGCAGGAGCACGCGCCCGAAGAGATAGTGCGAGAGGTATCCGAGGAGCGTGACGAGCGCGAGGACGACGAAGGTCGCGACGAGGTCCCAAAGAAACGGGATGCGTTGGAGCGAGAGCGGGAGGTAGTCCTCGTAGAGAGGGCGAAACGTGCCGCCGACAAGGTCGATGATTTTGGTGAACGCCCAGAGCGTGACGACGAGGGGCGCGAGGAGGAGCGCGCCGGTGAAGAAGGCGTTGCGCGCCTTGACGAGGGCGGAGGCGGAGGTGGAGGGCGATTCGTCGGGCATCGCGCGAAGCGTCGCGGGGGCGCGGCGCGACGCAAAGTTTTTTGGGACGCGCGGCGCGAACGGCCGAGACGCGGCCGGGCGCTACGGCACCTCGTAGATTTCGAGGAGGACGTTGCCGGCGGTGTTGTCGCCGCTGGTGACGTGCGCGGTATAGGCGCCGGTGGGGAAGGGCATCATCAGCGTGGCGTCGAGCGTGCCGGCGGGGATGGCGAACGCGCCGGTCTTCGCGAGCGATTCGGCGAGGTCGGTCTCATACGTGGGGCCGCCGACGACAGCGGGGTAAACGTAGCCGTTGACGTAGGGTTTGCCGGCGGAATCGAAAACGCGGAGCACGGGCGCGCGCAGGGGCGTGGTGACGCCGAAGGCGTTGAGCGTGGGGCCGACGGCGCGGAGGATGATTTTTTTCTCCTGCGTGCCGAGGCCCGAGACGACGAAGCCGGTGATGAACGTCTGGCCGGCGCCGGCGGCGAGCGTGGCGCGTGCGGAGAGATTGAGCAGGCGCGTCGCGGGGCCGATGGCGAGGAGGAGCGTCTGCGACGGGACGGGGAGCCCGAGCGGATCGATGGGGATGACGGTGTAGGCGCCGGCGTCGGCGGCGGTGACGCGCGAGAGGACGAGCGGGTTGGCGGTGACGCCGGTGAGCGGGCGCGAATCCTTGAACCACTGCACGGGCCGCGTGCCGCCGGCGGGGTAGGTGACGCGGACGGTTTCGCCAACGGGCACGGTGACGCGCGCGGGCGGGACGGCGCGGATGCCGCTCGTGATGTCGAGCGTGAGGGAGGTCTCGCCGGTGGAGGCGGGTTGCTCGGCGGCGCCGCGCGGCGGCACGGTGGCGGGCGGGAGCGTAACGGGCGCGGTGACGGCGGGCGTGGCAGGAGTGGCGGTGGTGGTGACCGGCGTCGAGGCCGGGGGCGTGATGGAGACGTTGACCCCGCCGGCGGTGACGTTGAGGCCGCCGGGGGAAACGCTGATCTGGGTCGACGCGTTGGTCGCGCCACCGACGAGAACCGTGGTCGAGCCGAGAGTGGAAACGCCAGACTGCGCGAGCGCGGCGGCGGC
>JBEANZ010000378.1:0-2512 GCA_041165185.1 Verrucomicrobiota bacterium
GACGGCGTGATGAGGCCGGAGAGGCCGATGATGTCGGCGCCGATCTCGCGGGCTTTGGCGAGGATCTTGTCGGCCGGCACCATCACGCCGAGGTCGGTGACCTCGTAGTTGTTACAGGCGAGGACGACGCCGACGATGTTCTTGCCGATGTCGTGGACGTCGCCCTTGACGGTGGCGAGGAGGACGCGGCCGGCGGCGTCGGGGTCGGCGCCTAACTGGCCATCGCCAAGTCCTTGGTGCGAGTCACTGCTTCCTCTCGTTCCCGTCGCGCTTTGCCCGCCGTCCGCAAGGCTTCGAGGGTCGCTGCGTTCAGCGCGCGGAAACGCACCAGCGCCCTCTCGCGTTTGGAGGAATCCCCTTCGAATTGACGGCGAACCGAGCGTTGGGTCGTGGTGGTGTTCATGGAAGAAGTTGTCGGCGGCGAGGCGACCGGTTTCAAGCAGTTTGTCCACCGAGGCGTGAAACTGGAAACGCAGCCAGGTGAAATCGCGCTGCACCGGCGCCTCGAAATCGGAATTGTCGAAAATGGAGATGTCATCGGGGCCGGCGAGCAGGTCGGCGGCGAGCGACCAGACCGTCCGGGCCGCTTGAAAATGACCGCCGGCCGCGCGGCGCAGGGGGACGATGCGGCCACCCGCCTCGGACGCCGCGCGGCGCAGGATATTCGTCACGGCCTTTTCCCACGGACAGTAGACAAACCGAATCTGCACGAGGTGGCCGCAGTCCAGCGCGGCGGAGATTTGTCCCCGGCTGCGCGCTTCGTCTTGGAGCGTGCCGTCCATGATGAGATCGGCCCGGCGCTGCAATTCGGCCTCGCGCGTCGCGGTCGTCTTGCCGCTGCCCTGGCCGCCGGCGTTGAACGCGATCAGGCTTTCGGGCGGGAGGCTCGCGAGTTTCTTTGCGTAGAGCCAGTCGATGAACCCGCCCGCCGGCCCGAGGGTGGCGATGCTCCAACGCTGGCGACTCTCGCGGCTCCCGGCGTAGTCGGGGCTGAGTTCCTGGACGCTGTTTCGATCAAGGACGTTGCGGAACTCCGCCTCGTAGCGGCGCGCGGCGTTGTCGAGATCGAGGGCGAGTTCGGCGGCGAACTTGTGCTCGATGGCGCGCTCCTCGGCGTCGAGGTCGGCGTAGGGCGTGTAGGTGAAACCTTCGACGAGTGTGACCGTGGGGGCGTCGGCCGTCGTGGCCGCGAAGAGTCGCGCGGCGAGCTGGCGCAACTCACGGAGGCGGCGGTTGCGTTTCTTTTCCTCCTCCATGAACGGCGTGAGGTAGGCGACGGATTTCTTCATCACGCGCGCGGACTTCACGACCTGCGGGAGAAACATTTTCCCGGCGCCGAACAAATCGCCGACGATTCGCATGCCGTCCATGAGCGGCCCCTCGATGATGTTGAGCGGACGCGGGTATTTGGCGGTGTTGGCGCGGGCCTCCTCGGTGTCGAGTTCGACGAACTGGTCGATGCCTTTCACGAGCGCGTGGCTGAGGCGCTCCTCGACGGAGAGTTTGCGCCACGCATCGGCGGCTGAGGGTTGAGCCGCGACGGCCGAGACACCGGAGCTGGCGGCCTTTTCCGCGGCTTCCCTGGCTTTCAGTTCGTCGGCGAACGTGACGAGTCGCTCGGTGGCGTCGGCGCGGCGGTTGAGGAGCACGTCCTCCACTTTCTCGAGGAGGTCGGGCGCGATCTCCTGGTAGACGCCCAACATGCCGGCGTTGACGATCGCCATGTCCATGCCCTCGCGGATGGCGTGGTAGAGGAAGGCGGTGTGCATCGCCTCGCGCACGGGGTTGTTGCCGCGGAAGGAGAACGAGACGTTGGACACGCCGCCCGAGACTTTCGCGTGGGGGAGCGTCTGCTTGATGAGGCGCGTCGCCTCGAAAAAATCGACGGCGTAGTTGTTGTGCTCCTCGATGCCGGTGGCGACGGTGAGGATGTTGGGGTCGAAAATGATGTCCTCGGGCGGAAAGCCGATTTTCTGCGTGAGGAGGTTGTAGGCGCGCGTGCAGATGCGGACTTTTTCGTCGCGCGTGGCGGCTTGGCCCTGTTCGTCGAACGCCATCACGACCGCTGCGGCGCCATAGCGCATGATGAGCTTGGCGCGGCGGAGAAACTCGGCCTCGCCATCCTTCAGCGAGATCGAGTTCACGATGCCTTTGCCCTGGAGGCACTGGAGGCCCTTCTCGAGCACGGTCCATTTCGAGGAATCGAGCATCACCGGCACGCGACAGATCTCGGGCTCGGCCGCGATGAGGTTGAGGAACTTCACCATCGTGGCCTCGCCGTCGATGAGCGCCTCGTCGACGTTGATGTCGATTACGTTGGCGCCGCTCTCGACCTGCTGGCGCGCGATCGCGAGGCACGCGTCCCACTCGCCGGCCTTGAGCGCCTTGGCGAACTTGGGCGAGCCCGTGATGTTGGTGCGCTCGCCGATGACGAGGAAGCTGGAGGCGGCGGAGGAAGCGGTGGTGGACACGGGAAAGCGGGAGGCGGGGGAGAGGTGACGGTGGACGAAGG
>JBEANZ010000379.1:0-5999 GCA_041165185.1 Verrucomicrobiota bacterium
GCTTTCTGTTTCTTGGTCCGACGGGTGTCGGCAAGACCGAGCTGGCAAAGACGCTCGCCGAGACGCTCTTCGATACCGAGGCCGCGATGGTGCGCATCGACATGTCGGAATACATGGAGAAGCACAGCGTCGCGCGGATGATCGGCGCGCCGCCGGGCTACGTCGGCTATGACGAAGGCGGCCAGCTCACCGAGGCTGTGCGCCGCAAGCCCTATGCTGTGATCCTCTTCGACGAAATCGAGAAGGCGCACCCGGACGTGTTCAACGTGTTGCTCCAAGTGCTCGACGACGGGCGCATCACGGACTCGCAGGGCCGCACGGTGGATTTCAAGAACACCGTCATCATCATGACCTCGAACCTCGGCTCGCGCTTTCTCCTCGAAGACGTGACCGGCGACACGATTCCCGAGAGCGTGCGCGAGAGCGTGTTTGCCGAGTTGAGGAAAAATTTCCGCCCCGAATTCCTCAACCGCATCGACGAGACGATCCTCTTCAAGCCGCTGACGCTCGAGGAAATCACGATCATCGTGGACCTCTTGGTGGCCGACCTGAACAAACGCCTCGCCGACCGCCGCGTGACCGTGACGCTCGACAAGAAAGCGAAGGAGTGGGCCGCCGAAAAAGGCTACGACCCAGTCTTCGGCGCGCGTCCGTTGAAGCGTTTTCTCCAGCGGAATATCGAGACTCAGCTCGCGCGCGCGCTGATCGGCGGCGAAGTGCGTGACGGCAGCGACGTGAGGTTCACCATCAAGGACGACGCGCTTCAGATGCGCTAGGGAGGCCTGATCGCCGTCGCTGGAACCTACTCCGCGTGGTGCTCCGCGAGCCAGCGTTCCGCCTCGATCGCGGCGGCGCAGCCCATGCCGGCGGCGGTGATCGCTTGGCGGTAGACGTGATCAGAGCAGTCGCCCGCGACGTAGATGCCGGGAATGTTGGAGCGCACTTGAGAGCCGGGCTCGGGAACGAAGTAGCCGCCTTCGTCCACGTTGAGCGGCGGCGAGAAGGGCTTCGTGTTCGGCACGTGGCCGATGGCCACAAAGATGCCCTTCACGGGCAGCACCGACTCCGCTTGGGTCTTCACGTGGCGCACCTTGAGGCCGCTCACGGCGCCCGCGTCGACGCCGAGGACTTCGAGCGGGACGGTGTCCCAGACGCACTGGATTTTTTCGTGGGCGACGGCGCGGTCGGCCATGATTTTCGAGGCGCGCAGCGAGTCGCGGCGATGCACGAGGTAGACCTTGCTCGCGAACCGCGTGAGAAACAGCGCCTCCTCCGCCGCGCTGTCGCCGCCACCGATCACCGCCACCTCCATCTTCCGGTAGAACGCCCCGTCGCACGTGGCGCACGTCGTCACGCCCTTGCCGCCGTAGAGTTCCTTTTCGCCGGGGATGCCGGTCATGCGCGGCGAGGCGCCGGTCGCGATGATGACGCTGCGCGCGAGAATCGTGCGGCCGTCGCAGACGAGTTTCCGCGGCATCACGGTGAAGTCCACCGACTGCACCAGCGTCTGCTCGAAGCGCGTGCCGAAGCGCGTGGCCTGCTCGCGCATGTTTTGCGTGAGCTGAAAGCCGTCCACGCCGTGCGGGAAGCCGGGAAAGTTCTCCACCTCGCTCGTCGTCGTGAGCTGCCCGCCGGGGAGCGGGCCCTCGAGCACGAGCGGGTTGAGGCTCGCCCGCGCGGTGTAGATCGCGGCGGTGAGACCGGCGCAGCCGGTGCCGATGATGACGACGTTTTCGACGGAGGGGTTAGACATGATGAGCGGCGAAATGAGAACAACCCCTCGCTCGGCGCAACTGCGGAGATGGAAAACGCGTGCCGGCCCGCGCGCGGGAGGTCCGTTCGCGGGATCATTGCTCGCGCCGTGGTTGCGCCGGCTTGCCAGCGGTCGGGGCGGCGGCACGCTTGCGCGCGCTTCTCCCCATGAGATTTTTCCTCCCCCTCTGTCGGCCCGCCGTCGTTGCGGTCGCAACGTTTGTCACGCTCGCCGCGACGGGGCGCGCCGCCGAAAGCGCGGCCGAGTTTGCGGCGCGCGCCCGCGCGGTGCACGAGCGCATCGTCACGCTCGACACGCATCTCGACACGCCCGCAAACCTTGCGCTCGCGGGCTGGGACATCACGCAGCGGCACGACGCGCGCGAGGATTTCACCCAGGTCGATCTCCCGCGCATGATCGAGGGCGGGCTCGATGGCGGGTTTTGGGTGATTTACACCTCGCAGGGTCCGCTCACGCCCGCGGGCCACGCGGCCGCGCGCGACCACGCGCTGCGGGTCGCCGTGCGCGTCCGGGAGATGGTCGCGGCGCATCCGCGGGAGTTCGCGCTCGCGACCACGGCGGACGACGCCGCCGCGATCGCGGCCAGCGGGAGGCGCATCGTTTATCTCTCGATCGAGAACGCCTACCCGATCGGGCAAGATGTGACGTTGGTGAAAACGTTTTTCGATCTCGGCGTGCGGATGCTCAGCCCGGTGCATTTCTCAAACAACGACCTCGCTGATTCCGCGACCGACGCGGGCGGGAAGAAATGGCACGGCCTCAGCCCCCTCGGCCGCGAGGTCGTGCTCGAGTGCAACCGCCTCGGCGTCGTCCTCGACGCCTCGCACGCGAGCGACGACGTGTTGGATCAGCTCCTCGCGCTCTCGAAGACGCCGATCATCCTCTCGCACTCGGGCTGCCGCGCGATCTGCGATCATCCGCGCAACCTCGACGACGAGCGGATGCGCCGGCTCGCGGCCGCCGGCGGCGTGATTCAGATGAACTCCCTCAGCGCCTACCTCGTGCCCACGCCGCCGAGTCTCGAACGCAACCAGGCCATGCGCGCGCTCACCGCGAAATACGCCGGCCGCGCCGCGATGACGCCCGAGCAGCGCCGCGCGATGCTCGCCGAGCGCCGCGCGATCGAGGCGCAGTTTCCGGTGACACTCGCGACGTTTGACGACTTCATGAAACACGTCCTGCACGCCCTGAAGATCGTCGGGCCGGAGCACGTGGGCTTCGGCGCGGATTGGGACGGCGGCGGCGGCGTCACCGGCATGGAGGATGTCGCGAGCTATTGGAAAATCACCGAGCGCCTCCTCGCCGCCGGCTACTCGGAGGCGGACCTCCAAAGCATCTGGGGCGGCAACACCCTCCGCCTCCTCCGCGCCGCCGAGGCGCACGCCCGCTCCCTGACGACCCGATGAACACCGCCGCGCTCCACGAGCGCCTCTTCACCCTCGACTCGCACAGCGACACGCCGACGGCGGGCTTCGCGCGTGCCGGCTGGGATTTCGCCGCGCGCCACGACGTCGCTGACCACGAATCGCAAATTGACCTGCCGCGCATGGCCGCCGGCGGCGTCGATGCGATGGTCTTCGCGATCTACGTCGGCCAGGCGGCGCGGTCGGACGAGGGGCTCCGCACCGCGCACGAGCTTGCGCTGCGGCACTTCGCGCGCACGCACGAGGTGCTACGCGCGCACGCCGGCGCGTGCGGGCTCGCGCTGACCGCCGACGACGCGGCGCGCCTCGCGGCCGAGGGGCGCCGCGCGATTTTTCTCAGCATCGAAAACGCCTACTCGCTCGGGCGCGACGCGGGGAACGTCGAGAAGTTTTTCCGCCTCGGCACGCGCATGCTTGGCCTCACGCACATGCTGCACAACGACGTCGCCGACTCGTCCACCGATCCGCGCGCGCCGGAGTGGGGCGGCCTCAGCCCGCTCGGCCGCGAGATGGTGGCCGAGTGCAACCGCCTCGGCCTCGTGCTCGACGCCTCGCACGCGAGCGACGCCGCGCTCCGCGACCTGCTCGCGCACTCCGCGACGCCGCCGATCCTCTCGCACAGCGGCTGCCGCGCCGTCTGCGATCACGACCGCAACATCGACGACGATCTCCTGCGCGCGCTCGCCGCGCGGGGCGGCGTGATTGCGCTCAACGCGCTCCCCATCGCCGTCGTCAACGCCCCCGGCAACCGGCGCACCGCCGCCATCGCGGACGTGCTCCTGCGTTTTCAGGACGCCGCGCCCACGCCCGAGCTACGCGCCGCCGAGCAACGCGGCTACGACGAGGCGTGCGCGGCGAATCCGAACCCGCCCGTGACGCTCGACGACTTCATCCGCCACATCGAGCACGCCGTCGAGATCGCCGGCATCGATCACGTGGGCATCGGCTGCGATTTCGACGGCGGCGGGGGCGGGTTCGACGGCCTGCGCGACGTCGCGGATTTTCCGAACATCACGAGCGCCTTGGTCGCGCGCGGTTGGCGGGAGGCCGAGTTGGCCAAGCTCTGGGGCGGCAACACGCTCCGGCTGTTCCGCGCCGCGGAGGCGGCCGCGCGGCGTTAGGCAAACGCGATCATGTCCGCAATCGCGTGCGCGATAATCGCGGGCCAAAGGCTGCGGGAGAATCTAACGCACGCGGCGAACACGAGCCCGACGAGGGCCGTTTGCATCATCGAGCCGACGCCGAGCGACCAGTGTGCGAGCCCGAACATCACCGTGGAAACCGCCAGCGCGACCGCCGACGAGCCGCCCGCCCGTTCGATTAATCGTGGGAGCGCGGCGCGGAAGACGAGTTCCTCGCTCAATCCAACGAGCGAGAGGCCGGCGAAGTAGTCGAAGCGTTGCAACGCCGGCGGCGTGATGTCGGGGATCCAGCCGACCTTGAGCGCGGTGAACTGGCGGAAGAATTGCGCCGCTCCGCCGGTGAGCAGCACGGCGGCGATCGCCGTGGCGGCGATCACTGCGATGGGAAAGCGCCACCACTCCCGGAAATTCAGGGCGAGGTCCGATCGGGCGAGCGCGCCGCAACGCACGAGCCACACCAGCGTCAGTAGGGAGAGCGCGCGCGAGCCGTAGTCGCACGCGAGCCAGGCACCCGGCGTGTGCAGGAAGATGTTGCCCAGATCGTTGAGCAGGTAGGGCGCCGCCACGAGCAAGAGCGCGGCGAGCAGAAGCCCGCGTGACGGAGCGGTCGGTTCGCCGCTGGTGGCGCCCATGGATATCAGGGGCCTGCGATGCTTACGGGGCCGGCGGCAATAGCGCGACCAGCCCCTGCACGGCGTCGATGCCAAACGGCTTGGCGAGAATCCTCGACACCCCGAGCGCGGTCAGGCGGGCGCGCATCGTCTCGTCGAGCCGGCCGCTCATCGCGGCGATGAGTGGCGGTTGCGCGTCGGCCTGAAGTTCGCGGACGAGCGCGTAGCCGTCCATCACCGGCATCTGGACATCGGTCAGGACCAATCCGATCTCGTCGCGCCGGGCGCGAAACAGCTCCAGGCCTTCGGCGCCGTCGGCGGCTTCGATGGCGGTGACGCCGGAGCGTTCCAGCACGACGGCGACCATCTGGCGGATGAAAATCTCGTCGTCCACGACGAGCACGGTGCGTTTCGGGCGCACGACGCCGGCGGGCGGCGGCAGATTGCGGCGTCGGCTTTCCAAGAGGTCCGTGACGCGAAACGAGAGCTCCAGCAACTCGTCGAGTTGCTGGCGGGTCAGTTCGCGGGGCACGACATCGAGCACGCACAGCGTCCCGAGGGAGGTGCCGTCCGCGACGATGAGCGGCGCGGCCGCATAGAAACGAAAACCCGCTTTGGTGACCAAGGGGAGTCCGCGAAAACGCGGATCGGCGGCGGCGTCGGGCACGACGAAGAGCGAGCTGCTGGCAAAGGCGCAGTCGCAAAACGTCTGGTTGCGGGGAGCCTCGGTGACGTCGAGCCCGACGCGCGCTTTTAGCCAGCAACGTTGTTCGTCGACCAGCGTGATGGCGGACGCGGGGACCTGGCAGACCCGGGCCGCCTGCTCCGCCAGCTCGGAAAAACGATCTTCCGGCGGCGTATCGAGGATGGCGTAGCTGCGCAGCGTTCGCAGGCGATGTTGCTCGGGGGCGGTCGCGGTGCCCGTTTCAAAAGACATGGGTGAAGCGGACGGTAGGTGGGGAGTGGATTTTCACAACGTGAAATGCGTGGTAATTACACCGAGCACGGGCCGGAGGGTTGGGCGGGGAGGGGGAGCGGGGTGGTGTCG
>JBEANZ010000380.1:0-4935 GCA_041165185.1 Verrucomicrobiota bacterium
GTTCATCTTCTCCTACGACGTCGATCTGTAGAACCCCCGGGCGACGGCGCAGGATTTCAACTCCGCGCATACTCGGGGCTTGATCCGCGAGGGCCTTTCCAGCTCCTTGATTTTTGTCCCGATGCCACCCCACGTCGATCAAGCGAAATGGTTCGCCGATGAAGTCCACCCGCACGATGCGCAGCTGAAGGCGTATCTGCGCGGCGCGTTTCCCACGGTGCGCGACGTGGACGACGTGGTGCAGGAGTCGTATCTGCGCGTCTGGCGCTCACAGGCGGAGGGGCCGATTCGCTCGGCGCGGGCGTTTCTCTTTACGGTGGCCCGTCGTCTCGCGATCGATGGGGCGCGGCGTCACACCGCCTCGCCAATTTGCGCGGTCGAGGATTTGGCGCGGTTCCCGGTGGTCGACGAGACGGTGGATGTCGCGGGCGAGGTGGAGCTGCGCGAGCGCGTGGCCATCCTTGGCGAGGCCATCAGCCACCTGCCCACGCGCTGCCGCGAAGTTTTTCTGCTGCACAAAATCCAGAACCTCTCGCGCCGCGAAACGGCGGAGCGCCTCGGGCTCGCCGAAAAAACGATCGAGGTGCAAACGGCGCGCGCGATGGAACGCTGCGGAAAATTTCTCCGGCAACGCGAGTTCGCGGGCTATTTCTCCGATGAGTGCGCCTGATCTTCATTCCGAAAACGCCCGCGCCACCGAGGACGCCCTACGCTGGATGCGTGGCGCGCACGCGGAAGCCGCGCTCGTCGCAGAGGTGAGCCGGACCGTGCGGGCGCGCCGTCAGCGCCGCGCGGCGGCGTTTGCCGGCGCGGGGGTGGCTGCGTTGGCGATTGGGCTGTGGGTTTTGTCGGGTGGAAAACCGACCTCCGCCTTGCCGGTAACTGCGGTCGCCACCGCGATCGTGACCGAGCCGCACCGCCAAACGCTGGCCGACGGCTCGGTCGTCATCCTGCGCGCGGGTGCGGAGATCGCGGTCGATTTTTCGGCGACGACGCGGCGCATTAGCCTGCGCCGCGGCGAAGCGCATTTCGATGTGGTGAAGGATCCCGCGCGGCCGTTCGTCGTCAGCGCCACAGGCGTGGAGGTCCGCGCGGTGGGCACGGCATTTTCCGTCGGGGTGGGCGGCACTGCGGTCGAGGTGCTCGTGACGCATGGCCGCGTGGCGGTGGAGCCCGCGGCCAATGACCCTGCGCTCGTCGATGTCGGGCAGCGCGCGCGGGTGCCGGCGGCCGGAGCTGCGGCCCAAGTGAGCGCCGTTTCCGCGGCGGAACTCGCCCAGGCGCTTTCGTGGCGCACGCCGCAGATCGAGTTTTCCCGCACGCCGCTGGCCGAGGCGGTCGCCCTCATCAACGGCCGCCTCGCCGGCACCGGCCAGCGCCGCATTGTCGCCGATCCGGCGGCGGCGGGGCTGCGCGAGCTGCGCTTGAGCGGTTTTCTTGCGGCCGACAATGCCGAGGGGTTTCTGCTCCTGCTGGAGAGCAGCTTTGGCATCCGCGCCGACCGCTCCGGGCCGGAGGCGATCGTGCTGCGACCGGCGCGCTGAGTTTTCTTCGCCGTCGCCCGAAAGATTCTTGTAAGGCGTGCGGCGGGCTCGTGCGTCTTCTCTTTATGCCCCTGTCGATTCGCACCGACGCCCTCCGACGTCTGGCCCTCACCGTGTTGGTGAGCGGGCTGTGCGCGGGCGTGCTGCCGGGGCTGCGCGCGGCGGAAGCGATGCGGCGCGCGTTCGATTTGCCGGCGGGCCGGGCTGAGCCCGCGCTCAAGCGTTTCTCGCAGCAGGCCGGCGTGCAGCTCGTATTTGACAGCGGGCTCGTCGCCGACGTGCGCGTCAATGCGGTGCGCGGCGACTTTACCCCCCTTGAGGCGATGCAACAACTGCTCGCCGGCACCGTCCTCCACGCCCGCCGCGATGAGCGCAGCGGAATTTTGAGCGTCGAGCGCGAAGCCGCGCCAAACCCGCCGCCCGAAAAAAAAGCCGCGGCGCGCGCTGATTCTCCGCCGGCAACGCGCGCCGCGACCGAGACCGGCCCCGGATCCCCACCCTCGATAATTTCACCTGAATCCAAACCCATGAAATCCCCCCGCACCCTGCTCGCTGCTCTCGTTGGCTGGCTCGCCGCCCCGGCCGCCGTCAACGCTCAAACCGCCCCCACGCCCGCAAAGGAAGAGACCGTCCAGCTCTCTCCGTTCGAAGTCGTGTCCGAAAAAGACGATGGCTACCGGGCCATCGGCACCCTCGCCGGCACGCGCCTGCGGACGGACCTGAAGGACATCGCCGGCTCCGTTTCGGTGGTCACCAAGGATTTCATGAACGACGTCGGCGCCACCAACCTCGCCGAACTCCTCGTTTACACCACCGGCACCGAGGTCTCCGGCCTCGGGGGCAACATGTCGAGCTTTGACGTCAGCGCCGGCGGCGTGGATCCCGAACAGGTAAACCGCCAGCCCGCGTCGATCGTCCGCATCCGTTCGATCGGCTCGGGGACGAGCGGCTCCGATCAGGCGCGCGATTTTTTCACGACCGAGATTCCGTCGGATGGCTACAACATCGACCGCGTCGAAATCAACCGCGGCCCCAACGCCATGCTGTTCGGGCTCGGCTCGCCCTCGGGTGTCGTCAACGCCTCGCTCATCAAGGCCAATCCGCAGAAAAACGCGTCCTCGGCCGAGTTCAAATATGGGCGCTTCGGCACGCTGCGCGGCTCGCTGGACCACAATCAGGTGCTGCTGAAGAACAAGCTCGCCTTCCGTTTTGCCACGCTCTCGGGCGACCAGAAATACATGCAGAAGCCGGCCTTTGACCGGAACGAGCGCTACTACGGCACCGCCACCTACAAGCCGTTCGCCACCACCACCGTCAAGGTCAGCGTGGAGCACGGGAATCGCGTCACCAACAAACCCGAGAACTGGCTCCCGAACAGCCTGATCGGCAATTGGGTTGCCATGGGGAAGCCCACTTACGATCCGACGACGGCGCGCCTGTCCTTCCTCGGCACGCCGCCGCCGGTCTTGTTGGCCAACGGCACGCTGAACCCGTTTTTCCCGGGCTCCGTCGCCACCGTAAACGGGGTTCCCAATACATTTAACGGCGGGCGCAACGGCACCCTGACCAGCACGTTGACCGACGCCATCTACGTCGTGAACGAAAACCCCAACCTGCGCTCCCTCGGAATCACCGGCTACAAGGAGCGGGGCGTCATCGGCTTCGAGTTCAACAATGGACGGCTCCACCAAAATTTCATCACGACACCGAATGCCGCGGACCCTCTGGTGAGCGACGCCATGGTGGGCATCGGCAGTGCGCAGGATTTTATCCGCCGCCAGAAGACGGGCCTGACAGCCGCGCCCACCGCGGCCAATTGGACGCCCACCAACATGACCTACAACTTCTGGAAGACGCCGCGCTACGTCGACACCGCCGTCTATGATTACTACACCCAGTTGATTGAAGGACCCAACAAACAGGAGCGTTCGCGGTGGAAGACCTACAACGCCACCATCGAACAGCGGCTCGGGCGGAATGCGGGCGTGGAGTTCGCCGCCGACTGGCAGTATATGGACGCGGCGTTCAACAATCCCAGCAACTACATCATCAACGTCGACATCAACACCAAGCTGCTCGACGGCACGGTGAATCCGAATTTCGGCCGGCCCTTCACCAACGCCGTCGGCTGGGCCCAGTCCGAGACGCGCGACCGCAAGGGCGCCCGCGTCACCGCCTACTACGATCTGGATCTTCGGCCTCACGCTCAGGGCTGGTTGAGCAAGCTCCTCGGCCGCCATGTCTTCACCGGCAACATCAGCTCGGCGGACTTTTTCATCCAGTCCTTCGGCGGTCGCCCGCTCTACAGCGGCCACGACTACCTCGATTCGGAACAGGCCAGCAATGCCGGCACGACGGCCACCGTGAACCGCGCCTTTTCGGCCGACAAGCGCGCCGTCTGGCAGTTCAACTACATGGGGCCCTCGTTGGTCGGCTCCGTGGACGGGCGGAACGCCGGCGTCCAGAACACGCGCGTGAATACCAGCGCCCACGGCCCCAGCTCCATTCTCACCCGCTACTATCAATCGCCGGTCATCAATTCCCAGGCGCCGGCGCAATGGCAGGACAAGTCCTTCAATCTATATCGCAATGCCAGCGACTGGGACTTCCAGGACGGCAACGGCCAATACACCCTCAGCCGCCGGAGCAGCAAATCGCTCTCCAAGGTGATCATCGCCAACAGCCGCCTCCTGAGCGACAATCTGATCACCACGCTCGGCTGGCGCAGCGATGACTTCAAGGCCTACGATGCCGGCGCGCCCAACCGCGATGCGAACAGCAATCTCACGCTGACCGACTACAAGAACTGGCCCCTCGTGCAGGCGGTCCATTCGAAGGTCAACACGTTCAACTACGGGATTGTCGGGCACGCCCCGCGGTCGTTCCTCGAAAGACTACCCATCGTCTCCGACGCTTCGCTCACCTACAACAAGTCCGACAACAGCTCGCCGACGAGCCCCCGGACCGGTCTGGATGGCAAGGTGATCGCCGCGCCGACGGGCAACACCAAGGAGTTCGGCGGCCGCCTCGCCTTGTTCAAGGGCAAGCTCGAACTGCGCGTCATCAATTTCGAGACCACCGCCGCCAACTCGACCAACAGCAATCTGCGCAACCCGCAAAATGCCATCCAGCGTCAGGTCAACGCCACCTACCTGAACATCGCCAACGGCAGCGCGAACCGCGTTTACACGGATCCGCAGCCCTACAACACCGGCTTGCCCAACACCCCGGGCGCGGTCGAGGCCCTGAAGGCGTGGAACGACTTTTTCGCCGCCCCGTTTGGGAAACAGTTCCTCGATACCTTCCTCTACAAGAACGTCGGCACGACGGCGCAGACGAAGGACGACCGGGTGGACACGGTGGTCTCGACGTCCGATGTCGTCGCCAAGGG
>JBEANZ010000381.1:0-3181 GCA_041165185.1 Verrucomicrobiota bacterium
TCGCGGCCCGTGCCGCGGGCGCGCGATCGAGTGCGAAGAGCAGCCCAGCGATCACCACGAACACCGCCAGCGCGCGCGGGAAGAATCCCGCGACCAGATCCGACCACGTGGCGGTCGCGTCGAGTGGGGGCGTGAAGGTGGCGGTGAGTTGGGGGTCGTTGGTGCCCGGCGCGACCACGAGTTCGAGGCGAGCGGCGATCTCGCGGCGGGCGGCGACTTGCTGCGTCGTCGCAAACTCCGCAAACGCGAACGTCCGCCTCACCCCGCCCTCGCGGTCCACGAGTTTGAGCGATTCGATGACGACGGTGCCGGCGTGATCGAGGGGGTCAAAGCGCAGCGCGCGGTAGCGGCCGGGCTTGAGGGGCAGGCGGTGGGTCGTCGGCACGTCGCGCGCGACGGCGGACGACGAGGTGGCTGATTCGCTGTAGCCCGATCCGTCGTCGAAATAGAGCTGCACGCGGCCAGCCGCAGTCGCGGTCATGCGCACCTCGAGCGCGACGAGGTCGGAGGCGGTTTTCGCGAGCGGGAGAAACGGCACGACGACCACCGCCGCGAACAGCGCGGCGGCGAGCAGGGACGTGAGGCGAAAAAACTTCATGCGGCGGCGCGGAGTGTCGCGGCCCCGGCGCGCGCGACAAGGAAAAGCGCGGGCGCGGGCGTGGCCGCGTAGCTCGTTCGGCCCATTGACTCCCGGCGCGCGCGCGCCGACGCTGCGCGCCGCGACATGGCCGATTTCCTCACTGACAAACCCGCCCAGCTCAACCGCGCCTTCCTCGTGGGCGTGCAGACCGACAAGATGCCCGACGGCGAGGCGGCCGAGCTACTGCTCGAGTTGAAGGAGCTCGTGGAAAATCTCCGCATCACCGTCGCGCACTCCGAGTTGGTGAACCTCCGCCGTCCCACGCCGTCGCTCCTCCTCGGCTCCGGCAAGGCGAAGGAACTCGCCGAGCTCGCGGCGTCCGTGGGCGCCGACGTGATCGTGTTCGACGAGGAACTCTCGCCGGCGCAGCAGCGCAACTGGGAGAAACTCTCCGGCCTCGCCGTCATCGACCGGCAGGAAGTGATCCTCGAGATTTTTTCCGACCGCGCCCACACGCGCGAAGCCACGCTCCAGGTCGCGCTCGCGCGCATGGAGTATTCGCTGCCGCGCCTCACGCGCGCGTGGACGCATCTCTCCCGCCAGCGCGGCAAGGGCGCGATGGGCGGCGAAGGCGAGACCCAGCTCGAAAATGACCGTCGCACCGTGCGCGACCGCATCACGCACCTGAAGGAGGAGCTGAAAAAAGTCGTCTCGCAGCGCGACGTGCAGCGCCGCAAGCGCCAGCGCGTGCCGGTGCCGACCTGCTCCATCGTCGGCTACACCAACGCCGGCAAGTCCACGCTCCTCAACACCCTCACCGGCGCGCAGGTCCTCGCCGCCGACAAGCTCTTCGCCACCCTCGATCCGACGACGCGCCAGCTCGTATTGCGCGGCAACCAGAAGCTGCTCGTGACGGACACCGTCGGGTTCATCCGCCGCCTACCGCACGGACTCGTCGAGGCGTTCAAGGCCACGCTCGAAGAGGTCATCGTGGCGGATTTTCTCGTCCACGTGCTCGACGTCACGAACGCGAACTTCGAACAACACCACGCCACGACGCTCTCCGTGCTCGGCGAACTCGGCGCCGTCGCCAAGACGATGGTCACGGTCTTCAACAAAATCGACGCCGCAAATCCCGCGATGCTCGCGCGCGCCCGCCGCCTCGTGCCCGACGCGCTCTTCGTGAGTGCGCACACGCGCGCGGGCCTCGACACGCTCGAGGCGCGCTGCCTCGAACTCATCGCCGAGGCGCACGGCGCGACGGAGCTGTTCGTGCCGCACGCGCGCTACGATGTGATCGCGCGGCTTTACGCGACCGGCCACGTCCAAAGCGAAGAGCAACGCGACGACGGCGTCGCGCTCGTCGGCCGTTTCCCCGCGACGCAGGCGGCGTTTTTCGCGCCGTTTGTGGTGAAGGCGTGAGGGGTGCGGCGGTTGCGTGAGTCGGCTCGCTGGCGCTCGCCGTTACGCCAGCACGGATCTTTCGGGGCGTCGCGCTACTGCGCCTGCTTCGCGATTTTCCAGCGGGCGGGTTTTTCGCCGCCGGGGAGCGCGAGCAGATCGTAGTCGTGGTGGCCGGTGATTTTCACGTCGGTAAAGGCGCCGACCGGGAGCGTCTTCGGCACGTAAACGCGGCCGTCGATGTCGGGCGCGTCCGCCTCGCCGCGCGCGACGCCGGGCTCCTCGACGAGGACGCGCAGGGTTTTCCCGACGGCGCGTTGGCTGACCTCGGCGGCGATTTTTTTCTGGAGCGCCATCACGCGGTGCCAGCGTTGCTCCTTTTCTTTGGCGGGGATCTGGCCGTCCATTTTCGCGGCGCGCGTGCCTTCCTCCTGCGAGAAACGAAACACGCCGAGGCGCTCGAATTTGGTTTCAGCGACAAACGCGCACAGCTCGTCGACGTCGGCCTCCGTCTCGCCGGGGAAGCCGACGATGAAGGTCGTGCGCACGGCGATGCCGGGGATGCCGGCGCGGATGCGGCGCACGAGGTCGCGGATGTAGTCGCCGCTCGTCTCGCGTTGCATCGCGGTGAGCATGGGCGCGCTGATGTGTTGCAGCGGCATGTCCACGTAGCGCGCGACCTTGGGGCACTCGGCGATGGTGCGGATGAGTTCGTCGCTCCAGTGCGCGGGGTGCGTGTAGAGGAGGCGGATCCAGAAATCGCCGGGGATCGCGTTGAGTTCGCGGAGGAGCGTCGTGAGGGCGGTGCCGCGCGTGGAGTCCACGGGCGTGCGCGGGTTCGGCCGCTGTTCCCAGGTGTCCATGCCGAAAAACGTCGTGTCCTGGGAGATGAGGTTGAGCTCCTTCACGCCCTCGGCGACGAGCTGGCGCGCCTCGGCGACGACGCTCGCGACCGAGCGGCTGCGGTGGCGGCCGCGGATCTGCGGGATGATGCAGAACGTGCAGGGGTGGTTGCAGCCCTCGGCGATTTTGACGTAGGCGAAATGTTTCGGCGTGAGCCGGAAACGCGGCGTGTCGAAATCCGGGATGAACGTCGATCGCCCCTCGATAAACGTCGCCGGCGCCTCGTCTTTCGCGCGCGTCTTGCCGAGCAGTCCCTCGATAATCGGCGCGACGGTCGTGACCTGATCGAGGCCGATG
>JBEANZ010000382.1:0-6822 GCA_041165185.1 Verrucomicrobiota bacterium
GGGCGGGCAACGTCGCCAATGGTCCGGCGACCATGGCCGTGAGGAGCAGCTTCCGCAGTGAGAAGCCGGGATTCGTGTGTTTGTTCATGGGTTGGAAAAATCGTGGAGGTTGGGAGGGGTATTTGATGGGTTCTTGGCTCGTAGCCTGGCATTTTCCGTCAGTTCGTCTCTCGACTCGCCTCCAGAAATCACCCGCTATTTCGCCATTTCGCGCCCGAGCCAGCGGAGCCTACGTAGCATTGGCAAGCATAATTTTTCCTGACTCACACACCGAACGAAGCGAACATTGTTTAACATAACAATCTGTAATCTATTTACTTAGAAAAACAACCCGCACATTCCAGCCCTCCAACTCGTGAAACCGAGTGAAGTCGTGATTGGTCGAGCAACGGCGTCCTGCCTTCCGTGCTACGCTCCGGATTGACGCCGCCGTGGCATTCGGCACCGCACGTTTCAGGGAAGCGGCTTCGTCGCCTGCCCCCTACTTTGCTTTCTCACTGGCGCCTGCGACAAGCCGCGAGGCCCGCGCACAGCGAGCTCGCGACGAGTCTCTCGCCGCCGCGCAATGCGCCGTTCCCGTGCAACAATCGCGAGACTCAGCCTAATTTTCGACTGCAGCCGCCCGCACCCGGCTCCGGCCGTTCTCAACGCCACCTCCAATTCATGCGCCCCAAAGTCACCTCACGGAAAATACGTCCGCCGGACGACTCGCGTAAGAACTGCGGCCGCGCGGATTGCGCCTATCGATTGAGCCGTATGAGGGACATCGTTCGGCATCCGTCGCCCGCCAGGTTCTTCACCGCTCCTCCCCTTCCGTCGATACGATGATCTGCGCGCAGCGGTGCGACCTGCTTTTCGCGCCGGTGCCCACGACGGGGGCCTTCGGCGATCAAAATCTGGTAACCAATCCCGCTCCGCGCGGTTCTCCGCAGCAGCACTCCTCCATGTCCCGCTGCCGCCATGATCGCCGCCCTCGAATTATTCCGTGTCCCTCCGCGCCCAGCCGTGATTGAGAGCCTTCGCCCGTTGCCTCGCCCCGCTGTTCCCGTGGAATCCATCGCCGCCGCCACCGCTCCCGCCTCCGCCGCGGCCGACCCGCGCTCCGATCACGCGCTCATGCTGGCGGCGCGCGATGGCGAACTCGATGCGCTCGGCGAACTCTTCGAGCGCCACCACGGCCCCCTGTTTGGGTTTCTCGTCAAGTTCACCGGCGACCGCACGGCGGCCGAGGACATCGCGCAGACGGTGTTTCAGCGGATGCTCAAATACCGCCACACCTACCGCGACGACGGCTCGTTCACCGCCTGGATGTATCACCTCGCGCGACGCTGCGCGGCGGATCATTTCCGCCGTGCCGGCGCCGCGCCTCGCGCCACCGATCCGGTCAACCTGACGGACCACGCCGACGACACCCCGCACGCCGGCCAACACGCCGCCACGCGCGACGACCATGCGCTCCTCCACACCGCCCTCGCGCGACTCGACCGCGAGGATCGCGAGGTGTTGTTGCTGGCGCGGTTTCAGGAGCTGTCGTTTGCGGAGATTGCGGGCATTCTCGAGTGCTCGGCCGGCGCCGCAAAGGTCCGCGCCCACCGCGCGCTGGGCGAACTCCGCAACGTGTTCTTTCAACTGCAAAACGATCCCAGCCCATGAACTGCTCCGCCGCCCGCGAACTTTTCCCCGACCTGCTCGACTCGCCCACTCGTCCGCGCGGACGCGCCGCTTCCCCCGCCGCCCCCGCCTCCATCGCGCGAGCCACCACGCCGCCCCCATCGTCCACGAACGATCTCGCCGCCGCGCGCGCGCATCTCTCGGGCTGCCTCGACTGCCAACGCGAGTTTTCCGCCCTCAGCCAAACCCTCGCCGCGCTCGACTCCCTCCCCACGTCTGCGCCCTCGCCGCGCCTGCGGCAAAATTTCTACGCGCTACTCGCGGCGGAAAAAAACTCCGCCGCCACCGCCCGCGATGCCGCCGCCGCTGCCCACACCTCCTCCGCCGGCACGTCCACCACCCACGGACACACGCCCGCGCGACTGCGGTCGCGCCTCCTCCCTCGCCTCGGCGGGCTGTTTGCACCGTTGGCGACGCTCGCTGCGATCGCGCTGCTCGCGGCGGGATTTTTTCTCGGCCAACGCGCCGCGCCACCGTCCGCGCCGTCCGCCTCGTCGGCCTCCCTCCCCTCATCGGCTTCTCCCACCGCCAACTCCGCCGAGACCCTCGCGCTCCGCGACGAGGTCCGCGAGCTGCGCGGGCATATGGGCAAGATGCAACAACTCGTGGTGACCTCGCTCCTGCTGCCGCCACAAGGGCCCGTGAGCACGCGCTTCCAAGAAGTGCTCGCCGCCGCACGCACCGAGCAGCCCGATGAAAAAGTCCTTTCCGTCCTCATCAACGCCCTCGCCTTCGACCCCAGCGTCAACATCCGCCTCCGCGCCCTCGAGGCCCTCTACCCGCAGGCCGCCAACGCCACCGTCGCCGCCGGCGTGCTCGCCACGCTCCCGCGCGAGACCAACCCGCTCGTCCAGATCGAGCTCATCGATTTTCTCACCGCCGCGCGGACGCCCGCCGCCGCCCCCGCCCTCGAAAAAATGGCCGGCGACGACGCCATCGATCGCAGCGTCCGCGCCGCCGCCCGCCGCGCGCTGGCGCAACTCTGAGCCCGGCCATGCGCGTCGAACAGCCGAGAACGGAAAGCTGAGAGCCGAGAGCAAAACAAGAAACACGCGATCCACGATCAGGCACCATGACCGCATCTCCGCTCTGAGGATCGGGCTCTCAGAGCTCAGCTCTTCGCTCTCAGCTCGCCCTACCCTCCCCCACCCTCGCCTTTCCACAACCCATCCTCAACCCGCGCCACTGATAGCCACGTCCGCCCACCCGTCCCGCCACCTCCCACCGAAAATCCGCCCTCGTCTCCGCCCATGAAAACCACCCGCCTCTTCCCCTCGCTGCTCGTCGCCACCGCGCTCGCCCTGCTCCTACTCGGCGTCGCTCGTGCCGACGAATCCACGTCCACTCTCGCGTTCTCCGATCCGACCAAACCCGGCACGTTGAAAATCGTCGTCGCCCACGGCGACCTCCACATCGTCGGCGGCGATTCCGCCGACATCTCCGTCAAATCCCAGGCCAAGGCCATCACCCGCAAACCCCGCGAAGACGGCCTGCGCGTGCTCACCGCCTCCTCGAGTTTTTCGCTCACCGAAAAGGACAACGTCATCACGCTCGACGCCCTCGCCGGCGCGTGGACCAGCGCCCCGACGAGCTTCCGCATCACCGTGCCGCGCGCGACCAGCCTCATCGTGCAAAGCTCCTTCGGCGGCGAGATCACCTGCGCCGGCCTCGCCGGCGACATCGAGATCGCCAGCGTCAACGGCGAGATCCGCCTCGACGACCTCGCCGGCGGCGCCGTCGTCAACGCCACGCACGGCGCCATCCGCGCCACCATCCGCGAACTGCGCGACGGCAAACCCCTCTCCTTCACCTCGATGAACGGCGAAGTCACCGTCCGCGTGCCGACCGATGCCAAGGCCAACCTCCGCCTCCGCACCCAAAACGGCTCCGTGCTCACCGACTTCGACGACAAAGCCCTCGTCTCCAAAATCGAAAACTCCCCGCGCCCCGCGCGCAATTGGTCGAAATCCCTCACCGGCCCCGGCGGCGTGATCACCCCCGAAGTCCAGGAAGCCATCCGCGGCGCCGCGCGCGCCAGCGCCAACGCGATGCGCGACGCCGCCCACGCCGTGCGCGACGCCGCCCAAGCCGCCCGCGACGGCGCCCAAGCCTCCCGTGACGCCGCCGAAGCCTCCGCCGCGACCGCCGGCTCACCCGTCGCACCGACCGCCCCCGCCGCGCCCAAAGCCCCGAAGCCCGCCACCGCGCCAAAGCCCGCCGCCCCGCCCATGCCCCCGATGACGGGCGGCCAACTCGTGACCGGCACCCTCAACGGCGGCGGCCCCGAAATCTCCGTCGCCACGATGAACGGCGACGTGACCCTCCGGCAGGCCGGCAAGAAATAGTCTCCCGCGTGCCGCCGCATCGCACGCCGCGAGCCGGCCTGAAGTAGCGGCGGGCGTCCCTGCCCGCCGTCCGGCAACGCCGCCGCCAGACTCGGCGGGCAGAGACGCCCACCGCTACACGGCCACCCGCGCGCGACCACTCGCGCCCGCCGCCCACGGTTCACCCTTCGCCCCACGCTCCCAGGCCGGCACAATCGCGCATCCGTTATGCGCAAGCCTGCGTATTCCCAAACGCGCGAAACAATCTATCCTTGCGCGTTTCCCAGTTCCGCACCGCACCATGTTGCCCGTCATCATCGTCCTCCTGCTCCTCACCGCCCTCGTGGCGACGGAGTCATCTTCGCCCGGCAACGGCGGCGAAAAATAATTCTCGCGCCCCGAATCCACCGCCACCCGCCGTAGTCACCCAATCTCCGCCAGTTGGGTCGAAACGCGGCGGACTCGGAGCGCGCAGCGGCAAAAGCTCGGCTCGCTCCCCCAAACCGCCGAGCCCACGCTCCCCCGGAAAAAATCTCCCCGCCCGTTCGCCCCGTCCCCCTCCGCGTCCTTGGCGTCCTTCGCGGCCTTCGCATTCGCCGCTCTTTCCACGTCGTCCGCGTTTCAAGTTCGGTTTTCCCGTTAAACCGTTCGCGCGCCCGCGGCCACACGCACACACGGCAGGAAAATTTTCCGCGCCATACGCCAAACCCCGGCTTGCTTGCGCGTCGCGCGCCGCCTTCCCTCGCGCGCTCCATTTTTTCATGTCCGCTCCCTCTCCGGTTCCCGCCGCCCCGTCCCTCGCCTCCCGCCTCCGCCGCGCGCTCATCGGCCTCACCCAGTGGTTCGACTCCGACCACATCCCCGAGGGCCGCGAAAAACTCTGGGCCGAGCCCAACAAGGTCGACTGGGTGCGCACGTTTCCCTTCGTCGTCCTCCACGGCGGCTGCCTCGCCGTGCTCTGGGTGGGCTGGAGCCCGTTCGCCGTGTGGTCCGCCGTCGCGCTCTACTTTATCCGGATGTTCGCCGTCACCGGCATCCACCACCGCTACTTCTCGCACCGCACCTATTCGACCTCGCGCTTCGGCCAGTTTCTCCTCGCCGCCTTCGCCGGCACCGCCGTCCAACGCGGCTCCCTCTGGTGGGCCTACCACCACCGCCACCACCACCAACACAGCGACGATCCCGAGGACGCCCACTCCCCCCACGTCCACGGTTTCTGGTGGTCGCATATCGGCTGGATCACCAGCCGCCGCAACTTCCCCACCGATTACACGAAGATCCGCGACCTCGCGAAATTCCCCGAGCTCGTCTTCCTCAACCGCTTCGACCTCCTCATGCCGCTGCTCTACGCGCTCGCGCTCTACGGCGCCGGCGCCGCCCTCGCCCGTTACGCGCCCGGCCTCCAGACGAGCGGCGCGCAACTCCTCGTCTGGGGCTTCTTCGTGAGCACAACGGCCCTGTTTCACGGCACCTCGACCATCAACTCCCTCGCGCACCTCATGGGCCGCCGCCGCTTCAACACCGGCGACGACTCGCGCAACAGTTGGTTCCTCGCCCTCATCACGCTCGGCGAAGGCTGGCACAACAACCACCACCGTTACATGCACAGCACGCGGCAGGGTTTCCACTGGTGGGAAATCGATATCACCTACTACGGCCTGAAAGCGCTCGCCGCGATCGGCTTCATCCGCGACCTCAAACCCGTCCCCCAGTCGATCCTCGATGAAGCCGCCCGCGCCGACCACGCGCACACGATCGCCGTCGCCCAACACGCCGCCGCCACCCCCGGCGACTACTCGATCTCGAAACTAAAACGCGTAGTGCCAACCGCCGCCGCGCTCGCGGTGGCGACGGCCGCCGCCGCGCAAACCGACGCCCCGAAAAAAGCCGACGACCCCGCCATCCACCGCGACCTCACCGGCGAACTCACCGGCGAACTGGCGAAACAAAACCCGCCCCCATCCTCGGTGGGGACTTCACGCACGAATACGTGAGCGAGAACGCGGACTACCGGAGCTGAGTTGGCGCTACTCTCGCTTGCGTGGCTGCCGTGCGCGCAGCAGGTTGCCCGAATGCCAAAGTCGACACGCCGATTTACGCGGGCCGCCATCGTGCGCGCGCTTACGCGTCTCGGCGAGTTGTGTGCGGTGCAGGATAGTCGGGTCGAAATCGCGATCTACGGTGGCACCGTCATGATGCTCGCCTACGACTGCCGGGCGGCGACCAAGGACATCGACGCCATCTTTCATCCACCCGAAGTGGTCGCGCCGTTGCTCGCCCAAGTCGCGCGCGAACTCGGTTTGCCCGAAGACTGGATGAACGACGGGGTGCGAAACTTCGCCGCCGTTCGCGAGGAAAGAATCCCGTTTGCCGAACTCGTTATTCCCGGACTCATCATCACCCGTCCGTCGCCCAAGTATTTGTTGGCGATGAAATGCCTGGCGGGACGACTCCCCGCGCCGTCCCGGGCGGGAGATGTCGAGGACATCAAGTTTCTGCTGCGGCGGCTCGGCTTGCGCAGCATCGGGGAAGTCGATGCCATCGTCGCCGACTACTACGGCGCGCGAAAACTCGAGGGCGGCAAACGTTGGCTGGTCGAAAAACTGCTTCGCGAAACCCACGATGAAAAAAAACGCCCCGCTTAATTGGCGACGACCGCACACGCTCAACGAAGTGGTCGGCACGGCCCGGACGAAGGCGGAGATCGGCCTCAATCTGGCGGAGTTCTTGGACCACGTGAACCTGCTGGTGCGGAAAAAATCAGGCCGGGGCGCGTTGCTCGCGGGCATTCGCACGGAGCCGCCGCGCACGGGTGATGCCGTGCAAG
>JBEANZ010000383.1:0-14033 GCA_041165185.1 Verrucomicrobiota bacterium
CTCCCAGCTTTCGCGGCAATGTTCGCCATGCGCCAGCAGCTCCCGGAGGCGGGCGAAATCATACTGGGGCGCCTGAGTCGGCGCGTGATCCTGCACGCCGGGGATGCGGCGCCAGACCTGCGTCTGCGTCGCGATCAATGCCGAGACCGCCTGGCGCACCGCATCGTGGCGACCGAGGTGGATGAAGGTCGGGTTAGGAAAAAGCGCGGCGAGCATCGCGCCGATGGTTTGGTGCTGGGCCGCCGTCAGCGGGGACCGCGGCTCTGCAAAAAAGTCCGCCGCCGCGTCGGGCTGCAGCGTCCGCACGAGCGCCTCCACGTCGGGCCAGAAAAGTTTCACGCCGAGCGTGCCCGTCGGATCCGTGCGGTGGCGATAGACGGCGCGCAGGTAGGCGGGGAAATCCGGCGTGCCCCAGCGGTGCGCAAACGCCGGTTGAAACCCGCGATGAAAATATTCCAACGGGCACCCCCACCCGCCCGCCGCGTGGAGGGTCTCGCCGAGCAACGTGCTGCCGCTGCGCGGATGCGAGCACAGCAGCAACGTCCGCACGGGCGCTCCGGCCCACGGCGGATAGTCTTCCGCCGCGAGATCGTAGATTCCGCGCGGGGCGGTGCCACCGGGCACGGGCACGGGCGCGGGCACGGGCGCGGGCGGCGGCGGTGACGGCGGCGGGTTCATGGCGTCCGCAGCGCGAAGCACTGTGCGACGTCCGTCGCCAGCAGGGCCGCGACCGCCGGCAGGAATTCGAAGCGGCGCGGATAGTGGAGCCGGCGGCACGGCACCGTGTTGGCCAACTGCACGAGCGCGCGGAAGCGTTTCACGCCGCCCCGCGGGTCGGCGGGATTAAACCGGATCGCGAATTCGTCGAGCTGGCCCACGCGGGCCGCGGGCTCCATCGCGTTCGCGGCGATGGCCGGATCGAGGTCCGGCTCGGACCGTTGCAAGACGTAGATCGCCCCGAGGGGCGCGCCCTCGGCCACGGGCGCGCCGGCGAGCTCGCAGCGAAATTTGCTGCCGTAGGCCGCCAGCCGCGTCTCCCGCGCAAATGGGACGGCGAGGCCGGTCCGCGTTTCCTCCCACAGGCTCACCGATCCGCCGGTGGCATGCACCAGGCCGGGGACCGCCGTCGCCTCCACCACCGCCATGTCGTCGCCGAGGATCGGCCAGCCGAGCCGCTGGTGCAAACTCGCGGCGAGCGTCGATTTGCCCGCGCCGGAAAATCCGCAGATCATGATCGCGCCCGCCGGCGTCGCCAGCGTCGCCGCGTGGAACAGCGCCCGCCCGCGCAACTGCACGAGGCGCGGCAACACGCGCCGCACGAAACCTTCCGCCGTGAATTCCGACCACCCGGCGGGGCCCAAGCGGCACGCGATTTTTTCGCCGTCCGCCGTGGCGTAAAATTCCGCGCCGCTCGCCAAGGTGAACAACCAGCCGCCGCGCTCCACCGCATGGAGGGCCAGCCCAAATCGCCCGCCCCACGCATACTCCAACCGGCGCGCGCCCACCGCGAGCGTGAGGTCTTCCCTCAGCTCTACCGCCCCCGCGCCCGCCGTTGGCTCGGCGGCGCCACCGGAGAGCGGGCTGAAGCCCGGCCATTCCAGCGTCGTCCGAAAATCGATCCCGCCGTAGCGGTAGGCCCGCACCCTCAAGTCAGGTTGTTGATGCCGTCGCCGATGGCGTAGTGAACTCCCTGCGTCATCCGGCGCACGTCTCCGTAGAGTTCGATGGTCGGCGTCTGCCAGGCGCGCTTGCTCAGGATGACGACGCCACTGGCCGGTCGGTCGGAGGCGCTGCCGCTGTCACTCATCGGAGCCAAGGGCGTTGCCGGAAATTCGGGATTCATGCGCGGCTATCAGCGTGAAGGGCCGGAGGCAGACAACCTAAATCGCCGTCGTCGCGCCAACGGCCGCGCGAAAAGTCCGCCCCGTTTACCGTGGTCCGGCGTGCCCGGCCTCGCGCAACCACACGTCCACCGCCACCGCCATCCACACGACGCCGAGGTGCGAGGTCGGCCACGGGGCGGTCGCCCCGCGCGCCATCCAGGCCTCGTGCTCGCGCATGATCGCGTCGAGCACGGTGGCGTCGAGCCACCCTTCCCGCACGGCGATCAAGCCGGCGAGCGGGTGCGTTTTCGCCCGCGCGGCCAGCGCCACAATGATCGGCGTGACAAACGCCGCCTTGCTCTGCCGCGTGCGCACGAGTTCGGGCAACGTCCCGCGCATCGCCTCCCGGAGCACGTGCTTGCGGCCGCCGTGGCGCAGCAGCTGATCGCCCGGCAGGGCCATCGCGAACGCCGTGAGCCGCCGGTCGTGAAACGGATGCCGCAGCTCCACGCCGCGCGAGGCCGCGTAGGCGATCACGCCCTCGAAATTCACGTAGGCCCGCGGAAACGCGAACCGCACCGCCCGCTGGCACTGCGCGTAGGCGCGCAACCCGGCCAGCGGATTCTCCGCCGGCACGCGTTGCCGCAACCCGAGGCGCGCCGCCCACGCCGGGCGAATCCACGGGGTCGGCGCAAACACGCGCAGGTGCGGCTGCATCAGACTTTGCCGCCGCGCCCGCGACAGCCGCGGCGCCAGCCCGTGCGACAACGCGCTCACCGGCGCCCGCCACCACGCCCGGCCGGGCATCGTGCGCCGCACGTCGCGCACGAGATCGCGCCAGCGACCGCGCTCAAACCAATCCGGCCAGTAGGCCACGGACCCCGCGAACCAATCGTCCCCGCCCTCCCCCGTCAGCAGCACGCGGAGGCCCCGCGCCTGCAGGTTCGCGCATGTGGCGACGATGGTGCCGGCCGTGTTGGGCCGCAGCGGCAGGTAGAGCGACTCGCGGCACCACGCCGCCGCCGCCGCCCAATCGTAGGGCACCGCCGTCACGCGCGTCGTGGCGCGACCCGTATGCGCCTCGACCGCCTCGATCCACAGCGACTCGTCGTGTCGTTCCCCGGGAAACACCGCCGAGATCGGTTGCAGCTCGGCGGCCACGGCGCCGCGCCGAAACAACTCCTGCCCGCGACACACCACCGACGACGAATCGAGCCCGCCCGAGAGATGGCCCGCGACCGGTCCCGCTGATCGCATCGTCGCACGGATTGCCTGATCGAAGAGCGCGTTGAACTGTTCCGCGTAGGCCGCGTCGTCCGGCAAATCGAGTTCGGGAAACGGCCCCGCCAGCCAGCGCCACGTGCGCACGGTGCCGCGCTCCGCCACGAGGGCGCTGCCCGCCGGCAGGATGGAAATCCCCGCCCACAGCGTCTCCGTCGGGGTCGTGAACCGCATCGCGAGCATCTCGCCGATGGCGCCTTCGTTGATGCGCCGGGGCACACCGGGCAACGCCAGCAGGATTTTCGCGTTGGTCGCGACCGCGAGCGTCGTGCCGCTCTGGTGCCAATGCAGCGTGCGCCAGCCGACGGGAGAGCGCGCGCAGAACAACCGCCGCGCCCGCCGATCCCAGCACGCAAACGCGTAGTCGCCCACGAGCCGTTGCACGCACGCCTCGCCCTCGTGCCGGATCAGCGCCAGCAACAGCGCGCTGTCGGTGGCGGTCGCCGGCAGCTGCTCGCGCGGCCGCAGCCACGCGAGCAGCTCGGCGCGATTGTCGAGGCGCCCGTCGAGGCACAGCACGAATGCGCCCGCGGCATCGAGGAGGGGTTGGTGTTCGTCGCGTTGCTCGACGGTCGTCGTGAATTTCGCGAATCCCATCACCGCCGGCCCCTCGCGCCACGTCTCGGTCCCGTCGGGTCCGTGCCCGCGCAACGTCGCCGCCAGCCGCTCCGCCGTCGCCGGATCGGCCGGCGCCCCGTCGAGCGCGATCCACGCCGCGAGGGCGTTCATGGCGGAGGCGCGCCCGCCGCGACGAGGCGCAGCACGCCGACGCTGGCGAGGAACTTGCACAGCAACAGCCGCTGCGCGGGCGTCGGCAACGCGACGTCGGGCGGACAAAATTCGCCGGCCGCCGCCAGCGCCGCGATCACGGGCGCGAGCGGCCGCACGAGCACGAGCGGCTCGCGCCGATAGGCCAGCATCAGCTCGGAGTGATCCGCGCCCGGCGTCACTTCGCCGGTGCGCCACGCGAAGCGCGTGGTCTCGTCGGCCGCGTCGAGTGCGGCGCGCGGCACGAGGTGCGCGGCCGGGACCGGGACGCCGAGGCGCGCGTATTTTCCGTAGTAGCGCGCGGACTGGCCGGCGACGTCCACGAACGGCAGCAGCGCGCGCACTTGTGCGCCGATTTCCTCGGGGGACCGCGCCAGCAAATCCTCGTCGGGCAGCCGCGCGTTCAACGCGTGCGAGACCTCGGTCGCGTTTTCCAAACTCTCGCGCAGGAGCTTCGCCCACGTCATCGGATGGATCGTGAACGAGAGGTGGACCGAGGGCACGGGCGCCTGGTTTTGCACGCGATGAAACAGTCCCTTCGGCAGATACAGCCAGCCGCCCGTGTGCAGGATCGTCTCGGTGGCGGCGGCGGGGTCGCGCTTGTCGACGCGCGTGTCCGCCGCGAAAGCGGCGGTCTCCGGATCGGGCGGATGGATGCGCCAGGATTTTTCCCCGCGCAGTTGGAGCACGAGCACGTCCTGCGGATCCGTGTGCGGGCGGAGCGCCTGGCCGGCCCCGTGGGTGAGAAACAGATGCGTGCGCACCGGCGCGCGAAACGCCGCCTCCAGCCCGCGCGTGACGGCGAGCACGGCATTGGAATAGTTGTGGAGCGGCGCGAGCGTGATCGCCGCGCCGGTGCCGTAGAGCGTCTGCACCACGTCGGCCCGCAGGGCCTCGTCGGAAGCGCGGTAGAGCGCGGGCACGACGGGTTCCCCGAGGCGGTTGAACCGAAACGACGGCCCGGCGCCATCAACGCCGTAGGCGCGCGGCGCGACCGCCCGGTTGCTCGGCCAGAGCGCGAAACGGCACAGCGCCTCCAACTCCCAATCCGACCACAGCGCCCCGAACCGCGCGGGCGTCGCCGTCGTCGGCCACAGGCGCGCGGCGCGCTCGCGATAGCCGGCCGTGAGGTCGCCCCATTCTGCCTGACCAATGAGGGAAGAGAGATACATCGACGGTTCCAGAGGCGCGACTAGGCCGCAGGGTCGGGGCGCAGCGCAATCCGAAAGCCCGCCCCGGTCGCCTGAGCACCTGGCCCGCGTCGACGCGATCCATCCCCCGGTTCATCGTCCGCCGCGGGCGAGCCGCCTCGCGTTGCCACAGGAAAATTTCCCCGAGCCAGAGCCCCGCGAGAATCGACGCGACCACGAGCGCCAGTCGCGGCGCGAACCGCCGCCAGGGCGCGGCCCACGGCGCGCGCCCCGGCGGCGACACGGGCGGAGGACAATGCGGCGGCACGCCGGAGGGTTTTTGCGCCGCGCCCGCAGGTCGAAGCAATTCGCGCCGGCGTGCGCGGGCCCCGACCACGGCGCCGCCTTTCCGCTGGCGTCGCCGCCGATCGGCACTCACTCACCTTACCCGCCTATGCCCCCGCTCGCCCTCGAACTCGATCTGCTGCGCGCCGCTGGGCGCGCCACCGCCGCCGGCACCGACGAGACCGCCGCGCTCACCGCGCTGCTCCCGCGCGTCAACTGGCACCACGCGCTCTGGCTCGGTCGCGACCACGAGCTGTTGCCCGCGCTGCATCGCACGCTCCGCGCCGCACCGCTCAGCCCGCTCTGCCCGCCCGAAATCCTCGCGCAACTCGCCGACTACGCCGCCGTGGTCCAGCTCCGCGCCTTCGCCCGCGCCCGCGAATTTTTTCAAGTCCAGGAACTCTTCGCCCACCACGCCCTCCGCGCGCTCCCCGCCGACGGCTGGTCGGCCGCCCACGCTATCGGCGCCGCGCCCGCCGACGAGTTCGGCTCGTCGATCCGGTTTTTCGTCCCGCCCGACGAGCTCGCCCGCGCGCACCATCTCCTCCTCGACGCCGGTCACCCCGTGACGAGCGACCCGGAAAAACTCATCACGCGCGGCCGCAGCCCGGTGCTGCTCAACCGCGGCCTCGGCGCTCACGCGGCGGCGGCGCGTTTCGCCGCCCGCGCGACGACATTCACGCTCGGTGGACGGACCTTTCCCGGTCTCGCCCCCGAACACTGGGTCCTCCTCCGCACCCCCTTTTCCACCGACGCCAACACCCTCTCGATCGGCCGCGCCGCGCGCGCCGGCCGGCTCGCCCGCCGCATCCCCGCCGATGGTTGGGCGGCGGTGTTCGCCGAGGCCGCGCACTTCGGGCACGAGCACACGCTGCCCGCGCGCCTCGCCGCGTGCCACGCGGCGCTCGCGCTGCCGCTGCCCGCCGCGCTGGCCGCGCATTTCACGGCCCCTCCCGCGATCGCCGCGACCGCCGCCCGGCCCGCTAGCGACCCGCCCGCGCCGCCGCGCGTGCCGTTTCTCGCCACGCCCCCGGCCGTCATGTCGCGTATGCTCGCGCTCGCCGCCCCGCGACCCGGCGAACTCGTCCTCGACCTCGGCTGCGGCGACGGCCGCTTCGTCGTCGAGGCCGCGAAAAATTTTGGCGCCCGCGGCGTCGGCGTGGACCTCGATCCCGTGCGGCTCGGGGAGGCCCGCGCGCGCGCGGAACTAGCCGGCGTCACCGCGCAGGTCGCGTGGCGGTGCGAGGATATTTTCGCGACCGACATCCGCGACGCCGACGTGCTGTGCGCGTATCTGTTGCCGCCGCTGCACCCGCCGCTGCTGAAAAAACTCCAACGCGAGGCCAAGCCCGGCCTGCGCCTCGTCTCACACGACTACATTTTTCCCGGCTGGCCGCCGGAGCGCACGGAGATCATCCGCACGGGCCCGCTCAAGGTCTCGCAGATTTACCTCTGGCGAATGCCGTGAACCTCGGCCGCGCGACGGGCGCACGCTTCCGCCATTTTCCGCCCGTCTCGTAGGCAGCCCGCTCGCGGGCGCTTCTCCGTTCGGCGACGCGCGGGTGTCGCCGGACGAGCGCCCTCAAGCGGGCAGCCTACCCCGCAGGCGGACCCGCTCTGATTCCCCGCAACCGCTCCGAGGATCGGGCTCTTAGCTCTTAGCCCTTAGCTCTCAGCTTCCCAACCTCCACTCAAGAACACGTCGCCTTGGACGCATTTGCCGACTTGTTGGCGCTGCAACCCATGACGCTTACCATTTCCGAGGCGCAGATGTTTCCGCTCATCGTTTCGTCGGCATCCAGCAGGGAAATCTGCGGCGCGACCCACGCGCGTTTGGCGGGAACCGATGCGATCAAGGAAGTGGCGAGGCTAGCGGCGGGCGTGGTTTTCATGAAAAAAATCGGCCGCGTTGTCCCCGAGAAACGCCCCGCCGTCAAGTTCGCCGTCCGCCCCACCCGCGCGGGCACTACGCCAGCCAGAGCCGCACGGACTTAGTGTTGTGCTTCGCCCGGATCGCCACGGCGTCGCCGGCGGCGACCGCGACCGTGCGGGGCAACACATGGAGTTGCGGTGCCCAGCAGCTCGGCTTCGGCGGCCGGTTGTCATACTCGAGCCCCGCGCCGAATCGCAGCCAGATCCAGCTCAACACGGCGTCGGCCTCGCCGGCCCTCGTGGCGGCGAGCGAGAGCGTTTTCTCCTCCGTCGCGAACTCCCGCTCGACGTTGAAATCAAAGTGAAACACCGTCGCCTCCGCCGCGAGGTCGGGCGCGAGGGCCTGGTCGGCGACGAGCTGCGCCGGCCCGAGGCGGTCGAGCGCGGACACGTCGAACCCGCACGCCGTCCCCGCGCGGAACCCCCGCGTCCACGCCGGCCCGCCGACGAGCGTGCAACGCATCTCGATCTGATCGGGCAGGATGATCGCGTCGGGCGCGAGCAGGCGCGTGCGCACGTCGCGTGTGATCGCGAGGGTGTGTTCGCCGAGGAGATTGTTGTCGACGAGCTCGGAGACAAAGAGGTCCGCGCGCTGCGGGAGATCGGTGCCGAGGGCGACGTCGTGCGAGTTCATCTCGAGCACGGTGATGCGGTCGGCGAGGCCGTTGCGGGCGATGTTGTCGCGGGCGACGGCGGCGATGAGCGGCTCGCGCTCGCAGGTGTAAACGTGCCCGGCCCCCGCACGCGCCGCGAGCATCGCGAGGATGCCGGTGCCCGTGCCCACCTCGAACACGATCATCCCCGGGCGCACGTGGCGGCGCAGCGCGGCCTCGTAGATCGCGTTGCGATCGGGGTCGTTGATGATGCCGAAATGCCACGCGGGCACGCGGCCGCGGAGGAACCACGCCGTGTCGCGGCGCACCACCGAATCGGCGGGCGCAAGGTGCCACGCGCGCTCGGCGAGCACGAGGGCGACGGGACGGTTGGCGTCCTTGTTGTCGCGGTAGACGCGCGCGAATTTCGCGAGATGGCGCGGGAAATCCGCGAACTTGGCAAGGTCGCGCACATGGGCGGCGACCTCGGTGGGCAGGCGGGAAATCCAGTCGTCGTTGGCGGGCATCGCGCGGACGCTACGGCGCGCGGGAGGCCACGCGAGCATGGAGTTGGCGGAGCGTTGGCCGTCGGCCGGATCGAACTGAAACGCCCGCCCCGCGCACCCGAATTTCCTCGTCCCGCCGCGCCGCCGCGCGCCAACCTCCGCGCCTCCATGCGCGCCATCGCCGGCCTCATCCACTTCGATTCCCGTCCCGCTGCGCTCGACGCGCTCCGGCGCATGACCACCGCGATGGCCATCGGCGCGAGCGACCGCATCGCCCACGATTCGCTCGGCGGCGCGGCGCTCGCGCACCTGCTGAAAAACAGTTTCCCCGAGGACGCCTTCGAGGCCCAGCCCGTCCGCAGCGCCGACGGCCACGTGCTCCTCGTCACCGACGCCACGCTCAACAACCGCGCCGAGCTCGCCGCCGCGTTCGGCTGGAGCGCGGCCGCGGCGGCGTCGCGCGCCGACGGCGCGTTCGTGCTCGCCGCCGTGGAGAAATGGGGCGACGCCGCGCCGACGCGGCTTGGCGGGACGTTCGCGCTCGCGGCGTGGTTCGCACGCGAACGCCGCCTCTTCATCGCGACGGACCCGCACGGGTGCCGGCCGTTTTACTACCGGCACGACGGCGCGACGTTTTTGTTTTCCTCCACGCTGCGCGGCATACTCGCGGCGCCGGGCGTGTCGCGCGCGCTCGACGAAACCACGCTCACCAACCTCACCGTCGGAGGCGGCGATTCGCCGACCGCGACGCTCTACCGCGACGTCGCGCGCCTCCCGGGTGGCCTCACGTTGACCGTCGACGCGACCGGCGCGCGCACGAGCCGCCACTGGAATCCCGACGCCACGCGCGTCCTCACGCTCGGCTCCGATGCGGATTACGCGGCGGCGTTTCGCGCCGAGTTCACCGGCGCCGTGCAACGCACGATCGCGCGGACGAAAGGCAACGTGGGAATCCTCGTGAGCGGCGGGCTCGATTCGGTGGCCGTCACGATGCTCGCCGGCGAACTGCTCGCCGCCGAAGGCCGCCGTCTCCAGGCCATTCACATCGTGCCCGCGCCCGGCGGACGCTACGCCGCGCCGTTGCGCGAACTCGACGAATCGCGCCACGTGCGCGCGCTCCAAGCGCACGCGCCGCACATCGATTTCCACTTCGTCCGCTCGGCCAGCACACCCGAGCCCGTGGCGACGTGGGAGGAATATCTCGAGGACAACCAGGTGCCCGTGCGCAGCCTGCCCTCGCGCGACGACGGCGAGCTTCTCCCGCTCCTGGATCGGCTCGGCGTGGAGCTGCTGCTCGACGGACAGGGCGGAAATTTCCTCGTCTCGCCCGAGGCGCTCGCGGGCCGCTACCTCGAATCGCTCGCGGTCTCGGGCCAACCGCTCGCGTGGTGGCGCGCCGCGCGCGGCCACTCCCGCATCTACGGTTGGACGCTGCGCCAGCTCGCGCGCCACACCGCCGTCAATCCCCTCAAGCGCCTCGTGCGCGGCCGCCCGCGCGTCGTCCTCCCGTCCGACCACTCGCTTTGGATGCTCACGCCCGCCGCGCGCACGCGCACCGGCATCGAGGCGCGCGTGCGGGCGCAGGAAGCGCAACAGCTTTTCCCCGTCCGCGACTACCGGCGCTACCTCCACTACCTGCTCACCGACATGTCCGCACAACAACGCGGCCTGGCGACGTCCGTGATCCACCGCGAGACGATTTCCCGGCGCGGCGGCGGCCCGATGTTTGATCTGCGGTTCAACGAATTCTGTCTCGCGCTCCCGTTCGAGCAGCAGTTCCGCGACGGCTGGGACCGCCGCCTGCTCCGCGAATTTCTCCGCGGCCGCGTGCCCGAGGAAGTGCGCCTGCGCGTGACGCGCGGCTACGCGCAACCGGAGTTTCAGAGCAACTTCACCCGCGCCGAGCCGGACCTGCGCGCGGAGTTCGAACGCCTCGCGACCTGCGACGCCGCGCGCGAATGGATCGATTTTGAGTGGGTGCGCCGCCACTGGGACACCCCGCCCGCCAAGGCCACCTGGGGCCGCGAGCTCACGCTCGTCGGCGCGGTCGCGCTCGGGCATTTCCTCCGCTGGCACGCGCGGCAGGCGTAACGAAAAAATTTCCCGTCGGCGCCGGACCAGCGCCGGCCGCATCGCGCTCGCCTCACTTCGCCCAATCGCGCCACATCCAGCGCAGGATGTCGGGGAGCAGCGTGCCACCGTGTTGGTCGGAGTGCGCGCCGTCGCCCCACGCGTGGTTGAGATCGTAGCGCGGGCCGGGCGTCTTGCGCTGGTCGGCGGTCGCGTTGGCGTATTCGAGCGCGGAGAGCATCGACTGGTTCGCGAGGAACCAACTGCCGAACTGGTTGCTCAAGTCGTTCGAGCCGTCCTGGAAAAAAACGCGGATCGGTTTCGGCGGCTCGCGGCGGATCCACGTCGGGTAAATCTCGCCGCCGCTCACCGCCGGTTGTCCGTCCCGCGCCGGCCGGTAGCCGATCGAGGTGTAGCTGCCGATCATGCTGATGACCTTGCGAAACTGATCCGGCCGGTGCCACGCCACCGTCCACGCGCAAATCGCCCCGCTGCTCGTGCCGCCGATCACGCGGCCCTCGGGATCGTCGGTCACGTTGAATTTCTTTTTCAGCTCCGGGATCATCTCGTCGACGAGGAAGCGCGCGTAGGCGTCGTTGACGGCATCGTATTCTTGCGCGCGGTTGTTCGGATTGCTCTGGCCGAGCGTGGTCGGGTAGCTCTCGCTGCGATTCCCCGGCGTGATGAAGAGCCCGAGCGTCACGGGCATTTCCTTTTTATGGATCAGGTTTTCCATGACCTGCGGGACGCGGAGCGAGGCGGTGGGCGCGGGATTGGTGGCGCGCTGGCCGTCTTGAAACACGAGGAGGCACGCAGGTTTTTCCGCGGTGTATTGCGCCGGGACCCAGACCCAATACTGCCGCACCGTCCCCGCGAAGACGTTGCTCTTGAACTCAAACGGCCCGTCGAGCCGCCCGCGCGGCACGCCGTCCTGCGGCTTGGAATCGGGCCCGTGCGCGTAGTCGCCGGGCTTCCGCGCGGCGGGGGTGGCGGCGGCGAAAAGTCGCGCGGCAACGACGCAGAGTGAGAGTGCCAAAAAAGCACGGGAACTCGTTTTCATTGAGGTGCGACGGCAGGGTTGCGCTCGCTCCGCTCAATTGCGACGGCGAGTTTGCACACGCGCAAGGCCACCCAAATAAGGAAACCTCCGACAATTAGACCTCCGAACCGCGGCACCTTCAGCACAAACATCGACACCAACTGGCCAACCTCACCGCCAATCGCGGCGAGAAGTCCAAGGCGTAGAAAGAGCACGCGTGCGCGCCCGCCCAAACGCACGCCCACTTCCAAGATCGCTGCTGGAGCCAGCAGCGTAACGGAAACCCAGGAGCGGGAAACAACCGCCTCGATAATCGCGATGCCTCCAAAAAAATGGCAAAACCCTCGGGTGCTCCGCAGTTCCTCGTGCGTGGCCTCGGGGGAGGCCAATGCTGCGCGATGGGCTGCGTAGCGATCAATGCTCACAATTCACGGGAGTCTCGGCAAAAAGGGTCGAACCCTCAACGAGGTTCAGTCCTTGTTGGTCGGCGCGGGCTCCGGCGGCGGCGACGTGCAAACCACTCGCATCCGCGCGCCCTCGCGCAGGACTACTTCGGCCACCTTGGCGCGGACCACGGGGTCGTCTTTCGACACCGGGCAACCACGGCGTTCGCCTTCATACCACGTTTCGTTATGGATGATTTCGAGAATCATCGGAATCTGACGGACAACCATCGGATCGCGCGGGTGCATGGGATTATGCCTGCGAAAAGCAGCCCGATTTTTCCGCGCGCGCAATCAAAACTTGTCACGCAAACGTCACGCGCGGCCTCGCGCCGCGCAACTCGCGGCGCGTCAGCGGTTGCGGGGCCAAAATAGTTCGCGCGCCCCGCGTCGCGTCGCGCACCTGACGCGCGCCACGCACGTCTTTCGGCGCACTCCCCCATGCTCCATCATCCGTTGTTCGTTCGCGCGCTCGCTGGTTTTCTTTCGCGGCGCGCGTCGCTGTCGCTCCCGTTGTCGCTGCTTGTTTTGCTGCGCGCATTGTTCGCGCTGCTCGTCGCGCTGCCGCTCGCGGCGCTCGCGCAAACTGCCCCGCCGCCCGCTGGTGCCGCAGTAGCGGCATCCGCGACCGCGTCGGCGACCGCCGCCGCGCCCGACGGCCCCGACCCGCAGGAAATTCCCGTGCCGTGGATCCGCGGGCCGCTCGGGAAACTCCCCGGCGCCGACGCGCTGCCCGTGCGCCGCGAGTTGCCCGATGTGCTGACGTTCGCCGACGGCGCGCGCGTCACCTCGCCGGCGCAGTGGCCCGCGCGCCGCGCGGAAATTCTCCGCACGCTCGAATACTACGCCGTCGGCCAGCGCCCGCCCGCGCCCGGCAACGTCCGCGGCCGCGAGCTGAAATCCGAGCTCGTCGCGGCGACGGCGGCCGGCGGCGTGGCGGTGCGCTATCGGCTCGTGCGGCTCACGTTTGGCCCGGGCGAAAAACTCACGCTCGACATCGGAATTTTCGCGCCGGCTGAGGGCGGGCCGTTTCCCGCGATCATTTCGCAGGCGGGCTCGCCGCCGGGCGCGGTGGTGTTGCCGCGCCTGCCGCAGGGGCCGAATCAGGGGCGCGGGCAAAACGTGTTGCTACTCGTCGGCCCGGTGCCCGGCGCGAGCACGGCGACCGCCGCGAATGGCGTCGCCGTCGCGCCATCGCCCTCGCCGGCGTCGGCGCCGGTGATTCCCGGCCAGGAGAATCCCCCGCCGCCGGCGGCGACCGCCTCGTCCGCCCCGAACGCAAACGCGCCCGCCGCCGGGAAACGCGCCGGCGCGTTCGGCGCGCCCGCGACTGCCGAGTCCCTCGCCGCGCGCCACGCCGAGCTGTTCCGCCGCGGCTACGCGCTCGTGATGTTCAACAACAACGACTGCGCCGAGGACACCACGCTCCGCAACCTCGACGGCTCGTGGGCGTTTCGGAACACCCGCTTTTTCCCCGCCTACCCCGGCTACGACTGGGGCATCCTCGCCGCGTGGGCGTGGGGCGCCTCGCGCATCGCCGACTACCTCGCCACCGATCCCGCGATCGATCACGCGGTGCCGATGGTCATCACCGGTGCCTCGCGCGCGGGGAAATCCGCGATGGTCGCGGCGGCCTTCGACGAGCGGCTGCTGGGCGCGCCCGTCGTCACCGGCGGCGGCGGCGTGGGCGCGTATCGCTTCGCCGGCCCGCGCGGCAGCGAGACGCTCGACCTCATGCAGAAAAAATATCCGAACTGGTTTTCGGCGAACCTCCACGAGTTCTGGGGCCGACGCGAAAAACTGCCCTTCGACCAACACTGGTTTCTCGCCGCGTGCGCCCCGCGTCCCTTCCTCGCGCTCGAAGGCGACACCGACACGATCTCGCTCCCCGAAGCCGTGCGCCAATCGCTGCTCGGCGCGCGCCCCGCCTACGCGCTCTTCGGCGCGACGGCCAAACTCGGCGTCAACTACGCCCACCACGGCCACGCCTTCACCGCCGACGACTGGACCGCGATGCTCGACTTCTACGACCAGCAGGTGCGCGGCAAGACGATCGACCGCACGTTTGATCGTTTTCCCACCGAGGCCGAACTCGACGCCGCC
>JBEANZ010000384.1:0-5517 GCA_041165185.1 Verrucomicrobiota bacterium
CCGCGCTTCTTCGCGCCGCGCGCCGGCGCCGCGGCCACCCAGCGGAAGGACTACGAGGCCGCGATGCTCACCGCGGTTGATGAAGCCACCGCCGGCCGCAACGTCGTGCGCGCGTTTGGCCTCGAGCGCACCATGAGCGAGCGCTTCGGCGCGACCATCGGCCGCCTCGCCGCCACCGTCGTGCGCGGCGCGCTGTTCACCTCCGCCCTCGAACGCTCCGCGAGCGTCGGCATCTACCTGCTCCAAATCGCCGTCCTCGCGCTCGGCGGCTGGATGGCGTTCAAGGGCCAGATCACCGTCGGCGGGCTCGTGGCGTTCTACACGGTCTTCATCTCCCTCTCCAACGCCCTCTACTACCTCGCGCAGTATTCGAGCTCCCTCATCAACTCCGCCGCCGGTCTCGTGCGCATCGAGGAATTCCTCCACGAAAAATCCGGCGTGCCCGACGCCCCCGCCGCCACGGAACTCCCGCCCATCCAGCGCGCCATCGAGCTGCGCGGCTACACGTTTACCCCCGCCCCCAACCGCCGCATCCTCGACGAGGTCTCCCTCACCATCCGCCACGGCGAATCCGTCGCCTTCGTCGGCCCCTCCGGCTCCGGCAAGAGCACCGCGCTCAACGCCATCATGCGCTCCTTCGACCCCGACGCCGGCACCGCCACCATCGACGGCCACGACCTCCGCACCGTCACCAAGGCCTCCTTCATCCGCCAGAGCGCCGTCGTTTTCCAGGAGTCGTTTCTCTACAACACCACCGTCCGCGAAAACCTCCGCCTCGGCCGCCTCGACGCCACCGACGCCGAGATCGAGACCGCCGCGCGCGACGCCGAGATCCACGACATCATCATGGCCATGCCGCAGGGCTACGACTCCCCCGTCGGCGAACGCGGCTCCCTCCTCTCCGGCGGCCAGAAACAACGCCTCGCCATCGCGCGCGCGCTCGTGCGCAACCCCCGCATCCTCTTCCTCGACGAAGCCACCTCCGCCCTCGACCCCGGCACCGAAATCGCGATCAACGCCACCCTCGAACGCGTTTCCAAGGGCCGCACCGTCCTCGCCGTCACGCATCGCCTCGCCTCCGTCGCCAAGCTCGACCGCGTGTTCGTCATGAACCAGGGCAAACTCGCCGAACACGGCACGCACGCCGAACTCCTCGCGCAAGACGGCCTCTACGCCTCCCTCTGGAAAAAACAGGAAGGCATCCATACCAGCGACGACGGCACCCGCGCCGAAATCTCCATCGAGCGCCTCAAACAGTTCTCCCTCCTCTCCCGCCTCGACGACGCGATGCTCCGCGAACTCGCGGACAACCAATTCGTCACCGAGACGCTCCCCGCCGGCCGCGACGTCGTCGTCGAAGGCGATCCCGGCGACAAATTCTACATCATCGCGCGCGGCCGCGTCGCCGTTTCCCGGCGCGACGCCGCCGGCGTCAGCCAGTCGATCAACGTCCTCGAAGACGGCGACAACTTCGGCGAACTCGCCCTCCTGCGCGACACCCCCCGCACCGCGACGATCCGCACGCTCGTGCCGAGCATTTTTCTCACGCTTCAGCGCAACCAATTCCAACGCCTCCTCGACCACTCGCCCGAAGTGCGCGCCGCGCTGCTCGCGCAGGAAGCCGAGCGGACGAGCGCGCCCTTCCGCACGGCTGGGAGCGGCTGACCACGCCGAGGCCGCCGAGGCCGAGGGTGGCGCGATCAATCAGAGGTGGTCTGGAAAATCTGGTCCCTCGCTGATTTCAGTGGGTGGTGGTTCCGTGACGAGACGCCGGCCGCGAGCGAGCAATGATCCGGGCGCATCTCATTCCTTTGCCACCCATTCCTCTGCCATCATGCCGGACGGTCGCCTGATCCGGTGCCAGTCGAGCCGTGCCGGCTACGGAATGCCGGCAACGGAATGGGTGGCAAAGGAATGGCGATCCACTGGAAACAGCGAAAAACTAAAATTTTCCTACCCAAAAATCCGACGGAGAAGAGGCAGGAAGATTTTGTTGATAGGAAAATTTTCGGAAACGGAATGGGACACCGGGGCGGCGAAGGTGCGGAGGCAGGCGTTGGACAATCTGTGGTGTCCTGAATCGGCGGGAAATCCGGATTGGGATTGGGCGGGCTGGAGCGAGGAACCAAGGCAGGGGTTCCCGCAGATTCAGGGAGCCGCAAATGAGGCGGGCGGCGGCGCGGGGCGGGCAGCCGTGGGGTGGGCGGGGACGCGAAGTCGGCGGGCAGGGACGCCCGCCGCTACGTCAGAGGTCGTTGTAGCCTTGGCGCTCGACGCGGGGAGTCAGCGGCGGGATGGGGAGGCCGTGTTTCTTGTAGAGGGCGTGGAAGGCTTCGATGGTCGAGAAGCCGGGCTTGAAATTTCCGAAGCGGTGGCCTTCGGCGATGAGGAGCGGGGTCCAGCCGCGTTTGTTCTTCGTGTTCCAGACTTCGAGTTTCGCGCCTTTGGCGTCGAGGAGCTTGATGACCTTCGGGAAATTCGCGAAGGCGGCGCCGTGCATCGCGGTGTCGCCGTTGTTGGAAACGGCGTTGATGTCGGCACCGAGCGAGAGGAGATAGGTCACGGCTTCGACGGCTTCGTCTTCGGTGCCGGCTTCTTCCTCGACGGCGCGCGTGCCGAGGCCGGCGGCGGCCATCAGGGGTGTGCAGCCGTCGGCGTTGGTGAGCTTCGGGTCGGCGCCGAGGGAGAGGAGGAGTTTGAGGTAGGCGGTGTCGGCGGTGTCGGCGGCGAGCATGAAGGGCGTGCAGCCTTTGCGATTGATGCGGCCGCCGCCGGCGGGGCCACCGGTGAGGCGGAGGTTTACGTCGGCGCCCTTGGCGACGAGTTTGCGGATGAGATCGTCGCTCGTGTAGAGGCCGGAGCCGTCGGGGACGGGCTGGCCGTCGTCTTCGCCGCTGTCGGGCTTGCGCACCCACGTGAGGACGTGGAGCGGGGCGTAGCCGGAGCGGAGGTCGTTGGGGTTGGCGCCGAGGTCGAGGAGTTCGGCGGCGAGTTGGAAGTGGCCGTTTTCGATGGCGATGATGAGGGCGCTCGTGCCGGCGCGCGGCTGCTTGTTGCCGACCTTTTTGGTGGGCTTGGTGGCTTCGTTGAGGTCGACGCCGGATTTGTGGAGGAGGCGGACGATATCGGCACGGCCGGTGCGGGCGGCGAAAAGGAGCGGCGTGAACCCGGTGTCGACGGGTGTGCGGAAATCGGCGCCGGCTTTGATCAGGGTTTCGACGACGGCGGCGTGGCCCTCGTGCGCGGCCCACATGAGCGCGGTCTGGCCGCCGGCGGCGAGTTTGTCGTCGGGGCGCGCGCCCTTGGCGAGGAGCGCCTGCACGGCGGTGAGGCGGCCGGTGCGCGCGGCGGTCATGAGCGGCGTCTCGCCGCCGCGGAGCGGGGCGTTGGCATCGGCGCCGGCGTCGAGGAGCGCGGTGACGAGCGCGGCGTTGCCATTGGTGCAGGCGAGCGAGAGCGGGGTGACGCCGTAGCGATTTTGAGCGTTGGGATTGGCCTTGGCGGCGAGGAGGGATTTCGCGGTCGCAAGATCGTCATAGCGCGCGGCCCAGTGGAGCGCGGTCATGCCGTCGGGCTGCGCGGCATCGACGGCGGAGTCGGAGAGGAGCGCGCGGATGGCGGCGGTGTCGCGGCGCTCAACGGCATCGGCGAGAGCGAAGCGCGAAGGGACGGCGGCGAAGGATGGGGCGGATAGGACGGATAGGACGAATGCGACGCGGCGGAGCGTGGGGGCGGCGACGAGGCGGAGGAATTTCCCAAACAGGTTGGCCACAAAAAGCGCAAAAATGGGAGGGCGAATGAACGCTGCAATGCGCCTATAGGCGCTCGGGCGACGTGCGCCGGAAGGACGGAGGCCTTGGGTTTTCTTGTGGCCATCAACTCGGGAAAGATTGGGCATGGGGTTCACGGCGGAAAATTTTCTCGGTTGTTCAGTCGGCGATGCGGTAGCGCCAGTAGTCGGGGTGGCGGCTGTGGTGCTTGAAGGCGAGGATGCGGACGTGGTCGGGCAGAACGCGGTAGTAGATCGCGAAAGGGAAACGCGGCATCAGGTAGCGGCGCACATCCGCCTCGATGGGGCGCCAGCGCTCGGGTGCGGATAGGATGACCGCGACGGCGCGGTCCACGGCGTCGAGCAACTGCGCGCCGAGTGTCGGGACCTCTTGCTCGTAATACCGAGCCGCTTCGATGAGTTCCGCTTCGGCATCGGGATGGTGAATCAGGTGCATCCGATCGCGCGGCGGGCGGCGCGCATCACTTCTTCGTGCGTGCGGCCGGCGACGGTGCCGGAGGAGAGTTCTTCGTCGCGGCGAATCGCGGTGCGCAGGGCGTCAGCCTCGGTGGTGTCGGTCAGGCCGGCGTCGATGCTCTGCCAGAGCGATTGGGCGAGCGACACGCGTTCGGCGAGCGGGAGCGCCATCGCGGCGGTGGTGAGTTGTTGGTTCGACATGGCGGGAAAATGTCGCGGCGGGTGAAGTTGGGCAACGGAAGCTATGATTTTCGAACGGGATGGCGTGTGTAAGCTATGAGCGGAGCTTTGCGCGTTGGCTCGGCGGATTCTTGGCGATTGAACGAATGCTACGTTCGACGTGCTGAATTGTTCTCAGCTGATAACTGGTCTCACCTGGGTCTCCCCACATCAGTTTTCCGTCGACGATTTGAAAAAACGACGCTTCCAGAGGATGGCGAATTCCTTTGTCGTCCGGTGCTCCGAGGAACATGAGGCAAGTTCCATTCGGCGCCACCTGAGAGAAATCAACGAATGGAATGCACATCGTCGTTTTCATGCCGTGAACAAGAAATGTCTCGGCCACTTTTCCTTTGATTGCGCGCACCAGTCTAAATTTCGCCTTCTGTTCAGCGAAGTCTTCGCCAAACGAAGTCATCTCTACGCTTTCAAGCGTCGCGACAACAATGCAGTCGCTCTCGACTACGCGCTGCTCGACCGGGCGCGCGATCCAAAACGCGTGTGCCTGACCCGCCAGAAATACGAAACAAGAGAGCGCGCGGATGAACAGTTTCATGTGGCAAGTTGCCGACGTCACACCGTCAGCGGGCGGAAGAGGTCGGTTACTTTGCCGGTGCTGTCGGCGAAGGAGTCGATTTTCACGCCGGCTTTGTCGAGGAGTGTGAGGTGCAGGTTCGCGAGCGGGACGGGCTCCTTGTAGGTGAGGTGGCGGTTGCCTTTGATGCCGAAGGCGCGGCCGCCGGCGACGAGCGTGGGGAGATTCGTGTGGTCGTGGACGTTGGGGTTGCCGATGCCGGAGCCGTAGAGGAGCATCGTGTGATCGAGGAGCGTGCCTTCGCCTCGGGCGTGGCCTTGAGGCGGTCGATGTAATACGCGAAGAGCGAGACGTGGAAGGCGTTGATCTTCGCCATGCGGGCGATCTTCTCCGGGTCGTTGCCGTGGTGGGAGAGCGGGTGGTGCGGATCGGCGACGCCGGTCTCGGCGGCGTAGGTGCGGTTGCTGGTCTCGCGCGCGAGCTGGAAGGTGATGACGCGCGTGATGTCGCCCTGGAA
>JBEANZ010000385.1:0-3386 GCA_041165185.1 Verrucomicrobiota bacterium
CGGGTGCGAACGCGATCACGGCGTCGAGCGAAGCGCGGAGCGCGGCCATGTGCTGGGCGCGCGGGGCGCGTGGCTGGACGGGCCAGTTGCGCGAGTGCGGGCCGCGGTCGCGCGTGCCGGAGCCGGGGTAGCACGGCGACTGGTGGACGGAGGCGAAGAAAATGTTTTCGCGGCCATGTAGGATGTCCTCGGTGCCGTTGCCGTGGTGCGCGTCGAAATCCCACACGGCCACGCGCGCCGCGCCGCGCGCGTGGTGCGCGTGCAACGCGGCGACGGCGATGGCGTTGAGGTAACAAAAACCCATCGCCGCGTCCGCCGTCGCGTGGTGGCCGGGCGGGCGCATGAGGGAAAAGGCGGGCGATTTCTTTTCGAGCGCGTGCCGCGCCGCCTCGATCCCGGCGGCGGTGGCGCGACGCGCGTGATCGGCGATGCCCGGGAAGTGGGGCGTGTCCGCGTCGAAATCGCGCGCGAGCGCGAGGCGCTGCAAATGCGCGGGGGTGTGCGCGCGGAGCAGCGCCGCGTCCGATGCGAGCCCGATGTCCGGCACGCGCCACGTCCACGCCGGCTGTGCGGCGCGCAGGTGCGCGGCGGTGCGCGTGACGCGCGCGGGCTGCTCAGGGCGCATCGCGGAGCCGTAGTCGGCGCAGCGTGGGTCGTGGAAAATCAACATCACGGCATTGGCCACCAAAGGCGCAAGAGACGCAAAAAAATCCGCCCGGAAAATTTGAGCCGCGCCCGCCAAGTTTCCTTTGTGCATTTTGCGCCTTTTGTGGCTACGCCTCTGCGCATGAAAGTCGTCGTGCTCTGCTCCGGCGGGATGGATTCCGTGACCGCGCTCCACTGGGCGCGGCGCGGGCACGACGTGCGCGCCGCCCTGAGTTTTGACTACGGCGCGAAGCACAACGCCCGCGAAATCCCCTTCGCCCGCGAACACGCCGCCGCCCTCGGCGTGCGCCACGAGACCATCGCGCTCGACTTCGTCGCGCGGCTCTTCGCGTCCGATTTGCTGACGAGCGGCGGCGCGATCCCCGACGGGCACTACGAAGAGAAAATCATGCGGCAAACCGTCGTGCCGTTCCGCAACGCCATCCTGCTTTCCATCGCGTGCGGCTTCGCCGAGAGCGCCGGCGCCGAGGGCCTCGTGATCGCCGCGCACGGCGGCGACCACGCGATCTATCCGGATTGCCGCGAGGAATTCATGCGCGCGATGGCCGACGCCATGCGCCTCGGCACCTACGCCGGCATGCAGTTGCTGCGGCCGTTCATCGCGCTGAACAAAGCGCAGATCGCCACGGAGGGCGCGCGACTCGGCGTGGATTTCGCGCGCACGTGGTCATGCTACAAAGGCGCCGCGGTCCACTGCGGCACGTGCGGCACCTGCGTCGAGCGCCGCGAGGCCTTCCTTCACGCCGGCCTCGCCGACCCGACGGAGTATGCGTCCCTCGCGCCGCTGCCGCCCAAACCGGTGAACCACTAATCCACACTCATGAGCACCAATGGATTTCTGAAAATTAGTGCGCATTAGTGTGGATTAGTGGTTTCAAGGATTGGCCATGCTGATCTCCGAAATTTTCCACTCCCTCCAAGGCGAGGGCGAGCTCACCGGCGTGCCATCGGTCTTCGTGCGCACGAGCGGCTGCAATCTCCGCTGCGCCTGGTGCGACACCCCCTACGCCTCGTGGAACCCCGAGGGCGACGCGCGCTCCGTCGCGCAAATCGTCGCCGCCGTGGAGAATTTTCCCGCCGCGCGCCACGTCGTCCTCACCGGCGGCGAGCCGCTCATCGCCAAGGAAATCCACCCGCTCGCCGCCGCGCTCCGCGCCCTCGGCCGCCACATCACGATTGAGACCGCCGCGACCGTCGCGCCCGCCGGCATCGCGTGCGATCTCGCGTCGCTCTCGCCGAAGCTCCTCAACTCCGCCCCCGATCCCATCGAGCACGCCGCGTGGCGGAAGAAGCACGAAGCCACCCGCTGGCAACCGGAAGTCGTGCGCGCGTGGGTCGACGCCTACCCGTATCAATTCAAGTTCGTCGTCGCGCGTCCCGAGGACATCGACGAACTCGAACACATGATCGCCGCGCTCCACCGCGAAATCCCGCGCCACAAGATTCTCCTTATGCCCGAGGCCACCTCGCTCGAAAAAATGCGCGCGCGCGCCGGCTGGCTCGGCGACCTCTGCAAGGCCCGTGGCTACCGCTACGCCCACCGCCTCCACATCGAACTCTACGGCAACAAACGCGGCACGTGAACACTCCCACCCCCCGCGCCCTCCCCTTTTCATGACGCCGCCGACGCCCGATCCGCTCAAAAAATTTTCCGACGAACTCCACGCGCTCGCGGCGCGGTTTCAGGAAACCACGGTGACTCTGCGGGAGGTGATCGACGCGCTGGGGGCGCGCGCGGCGGCGCTGCTAATCGTGATTTTGGCGCTGCCCTTCTGCGCGCCCGTCGCGATACCGGGGCTGTCGACGCCGTTCGGGTTGGCGATTTTGGCGCTCGCGACGTGCTATGCGCTTGGGCTGCCGCCGTGGTTGCCGCGGCGGTTGCTGGCGGTGAAGCTGCCCCCGAAATTTTTCCGGGCGGTGCTCAATGGGGCAAGCAAGCTGATCGGCTGGATCGAGCGGCGGCTACGTCCGCGGTGGTTGTGGCTGACGGAGGGCCGGGCGATGAGCTTCGTCCACATGGGCATGATCGGCGCGGGGGCGGGGTTGCTCCTGCTGCCGCTCGGCGGCATCCCGTTCACCAACACGCTGCCGGCGCTGGTGATTGTGATCGGGATGCTCGGGGTGATGGAGCGCGACGGGGCGGCGGTGGCGGTCGCCTACGGACTTCTGATCACGACGCTCGTGTATTTCGCGCTGTTCGCGACGGCGGTCATCGAGTTGATCGCACGCCTTAGGCAGCATCTCGGGCTTTAGTTTCGGGGCGGGACGGGATCACGACGGAGGCGACGACCGAGAGCGCAAGCAGGGTGCCGATGATGCCAAGGGACCAGACGATGGGAAATTTCCCGCCGAAGGCGGCGTTGAGCCAGACCATTTTCAGGCCGACAAAGACGAGAATCAGGCCGAGGCCGTATTTGAGGAAGCGGAACTTGTGCATCACGCCGGCGAGCATGAAGAACATGGCGCGCAGGCCGAGGATGGCGAAGACGTTCGAGGTGAAAACCACCAGCGGTTCCTTGGTGATCGCGAAGATCGCGGGCACGGAGTCGACGGCGAACACGATGTCGGTGACCTCGAGAAACACGAGGCAGACGAAGAGCGGGGTGGCGTGCACCGCATATTCACGAAGGGAAGCGTTTGGCGGTGACGGCGAGGATCGCGCGACGGGCGTGGTCTTCACCGAAGTGGGTCTGGTGGTCGGTGGTGGTGAGGTGACGCCC
>JBEANZ010000386.1:0-4954 GCA_041165185.1 Verrucomicrobiota bacterium
CGCGGCGGAAGAGCAACAGCTCGCGCGTCTCCGTGATGAGCGCGGGATTGCCGACGAACGCCGCGCGCGCCTTCCCCGCGGTCTCCGCCGACGCGTCGTGCGCGGGCGTGACATCAGTCGCGGCCTTCCACTGCGCTTCGCTCTCGACGTAGTAGAGCGCCTGGTAGGAGGCGTTGACGAGCGCCAGAAACCGATCGGCGCGCTCCTGCAGCGCCGTCGTGTCGGCCGCGCGCGCGAGTGTCAGGCCCAGGAGAAACAACAACGCGAGGCGTGGCGGAAACGGCAGCTTCATGTGCGGAGCCTTGGTCGCGCCGCGCCGGCGAACAATGCGAAACTCCGCCGCCGCGCCGCCGCGAGAGTGGGGGAGGGCGGTGCGCTTGCGAGGATCGTGCCACCCGCGCCGCCTCGCGCGGTTCACCGAGCCCTCCGCCCGAAAATTTCGCGCCGCCGTCAATCCCATTGCCGGCGCCCGCGCCGCCGCCCAACTTCGGCGCATGATGCAACCGTGGATCGCCGTCGGGCTTTACCTGATGCTGGCCGTGGCGTTTTTCGCCGCGATTTTTCTGCTGCGGCTCTGGCGACGACGCGACCGCTGGCCCTTTCCGGATCGGTTTCGCCTGCTGCGCGGGCCGGGCGAGAGCCAGGTGCGCCTCCTGCGGCGCCTCGATGATCGGATGTTTCTCGCGTTTGGCGCGGCGCTCGCCGCGCCGCTGTTCGCGGCGACGGCGTTCCTCTGGATCGCCACGCGCCTTGAGGGTGTCGCGCAGTTGCTCGTGGCCCTCGCGACGCTCGCGGCGCTCGTCGCGCTGCTGGTTGTCACGGCACGCTGGCTCGTCGCCCGCATGACCGAGGCGGGCAACCGCCACCTCGGGCTCTTCGGCGAACGCGTCGTCGCCGAGGCCCTCGATCCGCTGAAGGCGGCGGGCTGCCGCGTGTTTCACGACGTGCCGTGCGGCGACGCGCACGCGCCCTTCAACATCGACCACGTGCTCGTCGGCCCCGGCGGCGTGTTTGTGATCGAGACGAAAACGCGCCGCCAGGGCCGCAGCCGCGCCGGCTTTGCCGCGCACGAAATCATCTTCGACGGCAACGTCCTCGCCTACCCGTGGGGCGAGGATCGCCACGGCCTCGATCAGGCGGTGCGCCACGCGCGCTGGCTCGAGGACTGGCTCTCCTCGCTGCTCGCGCGCCGCACCCCCGTGCGCCCGCTCCTCGCGTTTCCCGGCTGGACGATCATCTCCCGTGGGAGCGGCGCCGTCACCGTGCTCAGCCCAAAGGAAATCCCCGCCGCCGTCGCCCCGCGCGGCGCCGACGCCCTCGACCGCCGCGAGATCGAAATGGTCGCCGCGCAACTCGAGGCGCGCTGCCGTGACGTGGAATTCTGATTTTCGCGCCGCCACTCGCGCCTCTCGCCGGTGCCTCCCGCATGACGCTCGCCGAAAAACGCCAACACCTCGCCGACACGCTCGCCGTCATCCCCGATGCGCAGGAGCGCCTCGCTGTCCTCGTCGACCGCGCGAAAAAACTTCTGCCGCTCGCCGCCCATGAGCGCACCGCCGCCCACCGCGTGGACGGCTGCATCTCGCTCGTATTTCTCGTCGGCGAGCTCGACGCCGCCGGCCGCTGCCAGTTCCGCGCCGACGCCGATTCGCCCCTCGTCCGCGGCCTCGTCGCGCTGCTTTGCGATTTTTTTTCCGGTCTCGCTCCCGCCGAAATCGCCGACAGCGACGCCGACCCGCTCGCCGAGCTCGGCCTCACGCGCAACCTCTCGCCCACGCGCCAAAACGGCCTCGCCGCCGTCCGCACCGCCATCCGCGCGTTTGCCAAGTCCCACCCAGTTTGAAACGCGCGGGCGCGGTGGGCTTACCTTCCGAATTCGGAATCAACTTTTCATTTCCGATCGCCCGCGTGAAGCGCGCCGCGAAACGCCCAGCCGTAATTTTTTTGCGCCTCTTGTGCTTTTTGTGGCGAACCCTTCCGATGCGTTGCTCGGACCGAGTCGTGGTGCTCCACACCCCCGCCGCGTTTCCAAAATGATTTTCTCCGACGCCCACTGCCACCTCCACTTCGTCGAACTCGCGCCGCACCTCCCGCGCGTGCTCACCGATCTCGCGGTGGCGGGCGTCCGCCGCCTTGTCGTCAACGGCACGTGCGAAGCCGACTGGCCCGCCGTCGCCGCCCTCTGCGCCGCCTCCCATCTCTCGGCCCCCGCCTCCGCCCCCCAACTTCTCCCGTCCTACGGTCTCCACCCGTGGGACGCGGGCGCGCGTTCTCCCGTTTGGCTCGCCACGTTGCGCGCATGCCTCGTCGCCGACCCGCGTAGCCACGTCGGGGAAGTCGGCCTCGACCGCTGGATCATTGATGACCTTCGCCCCGACGATCCGCGCCTCGCCGGCGTGCGCGTTGCGCCGCTCGACGAACAGGCCGATGTCCTTTCCGCGCAACTCGCCCTCGCCGCCGAGCTCAACCGCGCCGCCTCGATCCACTGCCTGCGCGCCATCGGCCCGCTCCATGGAATCCTCCGCGCCGCGGCGCTCCCCGCGCGCGGGTTCCTGCTCCACGCCTACAGCGGCCCGCTCGAACTCGTCCGCCCCCTCGCCGATCTCGGCGCCTATTTTTCCTTCAATGGCTACTTCCTCCGCGCCCGTCATGCCGCGAAGTCGCGCGTGTTCGCCGCCGTGCCGCTCGACCGGCTCCTCGTCGAAACCGACGCCCCCGCGATGCGCCTGCCCGCCCCGCGCGAAAAATTTCCGCCGCTCCCCGCGCCCGACGGTTCGCTCGCCAACCACCCCGCCAACCTCGTCGCCACCTACGCCGCCCTCGCCGAACTCCGCGGCGTTCCGCTCGAGTCGCTCGCCGCGCACGTGGAGGAAAACTTCCAGCGCCTCTTCGCTCGCTAACGCTAACTCCTCCCCGCGATCAGCCGCACCGCCTCGCCCGCCGCCGCGAGGCCGAACACCCCCGTCACCCACACCGCCGAGCCAAACCCGCTCGCGCAGTCGAGGCGCAGGTTTGACTCCGGCTCGCGTTCCGCGCGGCACGTCCCGTCCGCCCAGGGAAACACCGGCGGCTCCGGCGACCACACGCACCGCACGCCGAAACTTTCCCAGCCCCGCTCCGGCCCCGGCTTGAACCCGTAGTCCCTCCGCAGCTTTTTCCGCACCTGCCGGAGCAACTCGTCCCCGCTCGCCTCGCCCAGATCGCCCGTGCGGAGCCGCGCCGCGTCCACGCGCCCGCCCGCGCTGCCGACCGTCACGCACGCCACGCCACGGTCCCGACACGCCGCGATCAGCCGCGCCTTGTTCGACATCAAATCGATCGCATCGATCACCACGTCGAACGCCGGCGCGAGTAGCCGCGCCGCGCTCGCCTCGGTGAGAAACTCCGCCACCGCCTCGACGCGACACGCCGGGTTGATCAACCGCACGCGCTCCGCGAGCGCGCTCACCTTGGGCCGCCCGATGTTGCCCTCCAGCGCGGGGAGCTGTCGGTTCACATTCGTCACGCACACATCATCGAGATCGATCAACGTGAGCGCGCCCACGCCGCTGCGCGCGAGTCCCTCGACCGTCCACGAGCCCACGCCGCCCACGCCGACGACGCACACGTGCGCCGCGCGCAGCCGCGCGAGCGCCGCCGCGCCGAGCAGCCGCCCCACGCCGCCGAAGCGCTCCGCGTAGTCTGTTTCGGCGCTCATGACGCAATGACCACGTGCCCGGATCCATGAAACGCGGCATGCGCCGCACGACCAAAGGCGCACCCAAACCACGGAGGGGACGGCCACAAAAAGCACAAAAAGACGCAAAAAAAGGCCGGCCTGCTTGCGCGGTCGCCCGTGTTTTCTGCGGCCCGGATGTCTTGGGGAAAGTTTTCGCGACCGCCGCCGACATTGCGGACCGGCCGTGCGCCAAATGGGGAGAAATCGTCTTCCGCTCCGCGTTCTCCGCGGGCTCCGCGTTTCAAATCCGATGAGTCGTGCGTGATCAAAACCGGCGTCATTCGCCGCGAAGCGAGAAGCCACTTCGCCGCGCTTGGCAACACCGCACTCCCCGCCCACGCTGCGTCTCCGATGAAGAAAAATCCCCGCCCCCTCCTCGCCCGTGTCCTCTCTGCGCTCGTGCTCCCCGCCGCGCTGTTCGCCCAATCCCCTGCGCCTGCCGTCGCGCCGAAAACGCCCGCCGCGACGAAGACCGCGCCGATTCCCGAACTCGGCTTCGTCGATCTGTTCGACGGCAAGACGCTCCATGGCTGGGACGGCGATCCGAAATACTGGAGCGTGCGCGACGGCTGCATCCTCGGCCAGATCACGCCCGAGACCCTCATCAAGCGAAACACGTTTCTCATCTGGCGCGGCGGCGCGCCGAAAAACTTCGAGCTCAAGGTCGAGTATCGCGTGAGCGACCGCGGCAACAGCGGCCTCAACTACCGCAGCGTCGAACTCACCGACGCCAAATGGTCGCTCGCCGGCTATCAGGCCGACATCGACGGCCCGAGCAAACACACGGGCCAAAACTACGAGGAGCGCGGCCGCACGTTCCTCGCGAAGCGCGGCGAGATGGTGCACATCGGCGCCAACGCGAAGCCCGTCGTCATCGCCTCGCTCGGCGAACCCGAGGCGCTGAAGGCCTTCGTGAAAACCGGGGCCGAGTGGAACCGCTATCACCTCATCATCCGCGGCAACGTTCTTACGCACATCCTCAACGGCCACGTGATGAGCGTGGTGATCGATGACGACGAGGCGCACCGGAAGTTCGAGGGCCTGATTGGCGTGCAAGTCCACGTCGGCCCGCCGATGACGATCGAGTATCGGAGCTTCCGGCTGAAGGAGCTGTAAGCCGGACCCGTGCAATTGAAGAACCGCGAATGGACACGAATAGACGCGAATTTACAGGCAGCCCAACAGCGGTTCCCGGCGAAATCTCCGTTCACCGTTTGGTGCGAGCGTGTCTACGTA
>JBEANZ010000387.1:0-8661 GCA_041165185.1 Verrucomicrobiota bacterium
GCGGTCGAGGCCTGGGACATCCAGCCCAGCGCCGACAATGTTATCGTCGCGATGATCGACTCCGGCGTTCGCACGAACCACGAAGATCTGGGTGGCAATCTCTGGCGCAATCCCGGCGAGACCGGCTCCGGTTCGCTGTTCAACGTCGACGACGATCGCAACAGCTACATCGACGATATCAACGGCATCAACTCCATCGTGCCCCTCAACGCCACCGGCGGCGGCGATCCCTCTGACGACAATGGCCACGGCACGGCCACCGCGAGCGTCGTCGGCGCCGTCGGCAACAACGGCGTGGGCATGGCGGGCGTCGCCTGGCGGGTCCAGCTCATGGCCCTGAAATTCCTCGATTCCACCGGCAGCGGTTTCACTTCGGACGAAATCGAATGCCTCGACTACGCCATCGCGAAAAAGGCCCAGATCATCAACTGTAGCTTCGGCGGTTCCAATTTTTCCCAGGCCCTGTTCGACGCCTTCAAGCGCACCCGCGACGCCGGCATCATCGTCGTCTGCTCCGCCGGCAACAACGGCGTCAGCAACGACACCGGCGTCCACTATCCGTCCAACTACCAACTCGACAACATTGTCGCCGTCGCCAACACCACGCGCACGGACACCCTCGCTGCCTCGAGCAACTACGGCTCCGGCACCGTCGATCTCGGCGCCCCGGGCACCACCATCCTCACCGCCAGCAACGCGGGCAGCCAGAGCTACGCCTTTGTCACCGGCACCTCTTTCTCCGCTCCGATGGTCACCGGCGCGCTCGCCCTCGTGAAGGCGAAGTTCCCCACCGAGACCTATCGGCAACACATCAACCGCATCCTCCGTTCCGTCGACCCGCTTCCCGCGCTCGCCGGCAAGTCCACCACCGGCGGGCGCCTCAATGTCGCCGCCGCCCTCCGCGCGACCGTGACCCGCCCCTTCAACGACGACTTTGCCCAGCGCTCCGCCCTCGTCGGCGAGTCGCTCGCCGCCCGCAGCGCCTCACAGTTGTCGACCCGTGAAACTGGCGAGCCCAACCATGCCGGTCTCGGCAGCGGCGGCGGGTCGTTGTGGTGGACTTGGACCGCCCCCCGCTCCGGCTCCGTCTCAATCGACACCGCCGGGAGCGCGTTCGACACCGTCCTCGCGGTCTACACCGGCTCGACCGTTGGCGCCCTCACCTCCGCGGCCTCCAATGACGACGCGCCAAGCACGACCACCAGCAAAGTCACGTTCACCGCCGTCGCCGGGACCGCCTACCAAATCGCCGTCGACCGCAAGTCGGGCGACGCCGGCCTCGCCGTGGTCAATGTCAGTCTCCTCTCCAGCAACGACGCCTTCGACTCCGCGCAACTCGTCACCGGCCTTAGCTGGGCCGTCACCGGTGACAACCGCACCGCCACCCGCGAAACCGGCGAGCCCCGCATCCGCAACAACGCCGGCGGCCACTCCGTCTGGTATAAATGGGTCGCCCCCACCACCCGCCGCTACTATGTCGGCACGTTCAGCAGCGATTTTAACACCATGCTCGCCGTCTTCACCGGCGCGGACCTCGCCAGCTTGACCGAGGTGACCTCCGCCCTCAACGGCGGCGACAGCAACGCGACCCTCTCCGCCGCCAACGTCAGCTTCACCGCCACCGCCGGCACAACCTACTACATAGCGGTCGATAACGAGGTGACGTCCACCTCCACGACCGCCGGCACCTTCACCCTCAACTGCATCGATTCCAATTGGGAGTTCCACGGCAACGGCGGCCCCACCACCGTCGCCGTCGCACCCGACGGCACGCTGCACACCACTGATACCCTCGGCTATATCTACGCGCTCGATCCGGACGGATTCATCAAGTGGCGCTACTTCATGACCGGCTTCGGCACCTATTCGGCCCCGGCGGTTGGGCCCGACGGCACCGTCTACGCGGGCGACGATTTTTTCTACCTTCACGCCGTGACACCCACCGGCACCCGCAAATGGCGCACCGCCCTCAACGCCAAGATCGACTCTCCCCCGGCAATCGCGGCGGACGGCACAATTTATGTTCGGCCCGATGACGGCAAACTCTACGCCCTCGCCCCCGATACCGGCATCGTCAAATGGAATGTCACGCTCGGCACCTCCGCCACGACCAGCTACGCCGCTCCCTCCATTGGCCCTGACGGCACCATTTATACCGGCAGCGCCGCTTCCAAGCTCTACGCCATCAATCCCAACGGCACCGTAAAATGGACCTACTCCACCGATTTCATATTATCCTCCCCGGCCATCGCCCCGGACGGCACGGTCTATTTCGGCACGTCCGCGCCCGGCAATCGCCTCGTGGCCCTCAATTCCGACGGCACCGTGAAGTGGAGCTTCCCGGCCGCCGCCGATGTGAGTTCCTCCCCGACCATCGCGGCCGACGGCACCATTTATTTCGGCTCCGTCGACAAGAACCTCTACGCCATCACCCCCAACGGCACCCTCCGCTGGAGCCTGCCCGTCGGTAACACCATCCGCAACACCGCGCCCACCCTCGCCTCCGACGGCTCCATCTTCATCGGCTGCGACGACGGGAAAGTCTACGCCGCGAATTCCGACGGCACCCTCCGCCGGACCTACGCCACCGCCAACGCCCTCCGCGCCTCGCCCCTTCTCCTCAACGGCAAACTCCTGATCCCGAGCTTCGACTACCGCCTGTATGCGGTCGATGTCGGCCTCGTTCCCGCGACCTCGCCGTGGCCGATGCACCGGCAGAATCCCCGCCGCATCGGTCGCCTGATTTCGACCACGCTCGCCATCGGCGTGCAGCCCAGATCCCAAACGATTCCCGACGGGTCGAGCGCGACCTTTGCCGTCGCCGCGGTCGGCACCGGCACGATCGGTTATCAATGGCGACTCAACGGCACAGCCGTCCGCGGCGCGACCGCGACCTCCTACACCGTGGACGGTGCCAACGCCGCCAACGCCGGCCAATATTCCGTCGTCGTCACCGACTCCGCCGGCTCCCTCACGAGCGCCAACGCCACCCTCACCGTCACGCCGGTCGCCCCCGTCGTCGTCACCCAGCCCCGCGCCGCCGCCGTCATCGCCGGCAGCGCCGCCACGCTCTCGGTCTCCGGTAGCGGCACCGGCCCCTTCACCTACCAATGGCTGCGCAACGGCTCTCCGATCTCCGGCGCCACCTCCGCCACCCTGAGCCTTTCCACCGCGCTCGTCGCCGATGCCGGCAGCTACACCGTCACTATCACTAACGCCGTCGGCAGCGCCACCTCCCAAGCCGCCGTGCTCGCCGTCGCCCCCGCCGATTTCGGCCGCCTGCTCAACCTCTCCATCTTCACCACCCTCACGCCCGGCGAGACCTTTGACGTCGGGACCGTCCTCGGCGGCGCCGGTTCCGGTGGACAAAAACCCGTGCTCGTCCGCGCGATGGGTCCGACCCTCGCCGCCGCGCCGTTCTCCATCCCCGGCGTCGTCGTCGACCCGAAGCTCGATATCTTCACCGGCGGCACCGTCGCCGTCACCAATAACGACAACTGGGCCGGCTCCACCGCCCTCACCACCGCCAGCACGCAGGTCGGCGCGTTCGCGTTCTCCAACGCCAACTCCAAGGACGCCGCCCTGGTCTTCACCGCCAACGCCGCCTCCCCGCCCACCTCGTTCACCGCGCGCATCTCCGACCTCACCGCCGCCGGCGGCCTCGTGCTCGCCGAGTTCTACGATGCGACTCCTCCCGAAGCCTACACCATCAAGACCCCGCACCTCATCAACATGTCCGTCCTCAAGCCCATCCGCGCCAACCTCGCGGCCGGCTTCGTCATCGGCGGCGCCAACCCCATCACCGTCCTCATTCGCGCAGTCGGCCCCACCCTCGCCACCGCCTTCGGCGTCGGCGGCACCATCGAAGATCCCAAGCTCGAGGTCGCCGACAGCGCGAAAGCCATCGTCGCCGCCAACGACAACTGGGGCGGCACTGCGGCGCTCACCACCGCGTTCGCCCAAGTCGGCGCGTTTCCCCTGTCCGCCACCTCGAAGGACGCCGCCGTCCTCGTCACCCTCAAGCCCGGCAACTACAACGTCCAAGTCACGCCCGCCTCCGGCGCCACCGGCACCGGCCTCGTCGAAATCTACGAGGTCCCCTGACCGCCCTTCTTGTCTCGTGGGCCGCGAGCTCGCTCGCGCTTCCGAAAAAAACGCCCGCAAGCAAGCGGCGCCTCCGACCACCGATAACTTCTCGTCGCGCTGTCAAAACAACTCCGGCTGCCCGTAGCGCGTGCGTGCCTCCGCCAGCGTGCCCTTCATCTCGAACGACTCCAGCAACCGGAATAATTCGCCCGGATTCGCCGCCGTTTTTTCCGCCGCCACGGTCGGCAACGCGAGATTGAGCGTCGTCAGTCTTAAGTTCATCCGCAACTTTGCCGCCTCCGCCGCCACCGCCTCGCGAAACCGCTCCGGCTTTAACTCCCCCGCGTGCGCGATAACGCCTTCGAGCGACCCAAACTCCGCCAGCCATTTCGCCGCCGTCTTCGGCCCCACGCCATTGATGCCGGGAATATTGTCCGACGTGTCGCCGATGAGCGCGAGGTAGTCCGCGATTTGCGCGGGCGGCACGCCGAACTTTTCCACCACGCCGGCCGCGTCCAGCCGCCGCCAACCCAGCTTGGGATTCGCCGACGGCGGCGGCAGCATGATCGTGATTTTCTCGCCGACCACCTGCGCGAAATCCTTGTCCGAACTCACGATGATCGACTCGTGCCCGTCGCGCGCAAACGCCACCGCCTGCGCCGCCAACAGGTCGTCGCTCTCCACCCCGTCCTGCTCGATGCCCACCAATCCCATCGCCCGCGTGAGCTGCTTGATGGGCTCGATTTGTTGGCGAAGCGCCTCCGGCATTTCCGCCCGCTGCGCCTTGTAACCCGGATGCAACGCCAGCCGATCCTGCGCGCCGCCGAGATCGAAAAACACGAGCGTCGCCTCGGGCTTTTCCTGGTCGGCGAGCTTCCACAATCCTTTCACCCACCCATGCAACGCCCCCGTCGGAAACCCGTCCGCCCGCGTGAGATCAGGCAACGCGAAATAGCAGCGGTAAATCAGGTTGAAGCCATCGACGAGCAGCCACTTTGACATGCCCGCAGCCAACACGCCCCGCCGCCTCGTCGGCGAGCGCAATCTCCCGCCGCGATCGTGGACGAGGCGTCCCGCCGCGTGTCCGCCATCAACCCACCGCGTGCCCCTCGACAAACGCCCGCACCGCCCGCGCCTCCGCCGCGATCCGGTGCTTCACGATCGGCTTCGTCTTGATCGCCTCGAGGCTCGGGTGCGTCGGCTCGACGCCGATGGCCGCGCGAATCGTGTCGGGAAATTTCGCCGGGCTCGCGGTCGAGAGCACGATGCGCACGCGTTCGCCGCCGGCGGCCACGTCCTTGAAGCCGCACGCGGTGTGCGGGTCGCACACGTAGCCATGCTCGCGATGGACGCGGGCGATGATTTCGGGAATTTCCGTATCCGTGCAGCGTGAGGCCGAAAAGATCCCGCGATCAAAACTCGGAAACGCGTAGGCACCGGTCCGCTTGAAAGTGTCCATCACCTCGCGGACGCGCGCGGGATCGCGGCCGACGGCGAAATAGATGAACCGCTCGAAATTGGACGAGACCTGGATGTCCATCGACGGCGCAAGGCTCGGTTGGACCGCGCCGACTCGATATTCTCCCGTCGTGAACATCCGGTAGAGAATGTCGTTCTGGTTCGTCGCGACGCGGAAGCCGGCGATGGGCACGCCCATTTGCTGGAGCAGCCAGCCGGCGAGCACGTTGCCGAAATTTCCCGTGGGCACGACGAACTCGACGTTGCCGCGCTCGCTCACGGGCAACCGCAACCACGCGTAGAGATAGTAAACACACTGCGCCAACACGCGCGCGAGGTTGATGGAGTTCACCGCCGAGAGACGGTGGCGCGTGCGGAATTCCTGGTCGCCGAAAATTTCCTTCAGCGCGTTTTGCGCGTCGTCAAACGTGCCGTCGACGGCGAGGGCGAAGACGTTGTCCGCCCCCGTGCAGGCCATCTGCCGCTCCTGAAGGGGCGAGACGCGGCCGTCGGGATAGAGGATGAAAATCGCGGTGCCCGGTCGGCCGATGAGTCCGTGAATCGCGGCGGCTCCCGTGTCACCGGACGTGGCGCCGAGGACGTTGATCGTCTGGCGGCGGACTTGGCACTGGTGCGCGTAGAGGTTGCCGAGGAGCTGGAGCGCGAAATCCTTGAACGCGAGCGTCGGCCCGTGCCACAGCTCGAGCACGTAGAGATTTTTTCCGAGCGGCTTGAGCGGTGCGATGGCGGGGTCGGTGAACTTCGTGTAGCTCGCGTTGACGAGCTCGCGCAGCGTCTCCGGTGGGATGTCCGTCGCGAACACGCGCATGAACTCGAAGCAGAGTTCGGCGTAGGACAGGCGCTCGAAGGCGGCGAGCTTGCCGGAAAAATCCGGCAGCGTCTCGGGGAGAAACAGCCCGCCATCGGGTGCGAGTCCCGTGGCGACGGCATCCGAAAAGCCGAGGGGGGGCGTCTGGCCTCTGGTGGAAATGAAGCGCATGGCGGAATAGCGAGTAGCGAGTAGCGAGTAGCGAGTAGGCGGCAGATAGGGATGCTCGCTACTCGCTACCCGCTACTCGTTACTTCCCGCTTAGAGCTTCTCCAACCCAAACGCCGCGTGCGCGACGCGTGCGGCTTCGTCGGCTTTGTCCTTCGCGATCACGACCGAGATTTTGATTTCCGAGGTGCTGATCAACTCGAGGTTGATGCCGGCTTTCGCCAGCGCGTCGAACAAGGTCGCCGCCACGCCGCTGTGCGTGCGCATACCGACGCCGACGACGGAGAGCTTCGCGATTTTTTCGTCCCACGTCACTTCGCCGCCGACCTCCTTCAGCGCGGGCGCGAGGGCGTGGACGGCCTTGTCCTTCTCGGTCTGCGGGACGGTGAACGTGAGGTTCGCCACGCCGCCGCGGCCGACGTTCTGCACGATCATGTCGACGTTGATGTTCGCGTCGGCGAGCGCGCGGAAGACTTTCGCGGCGGTGCCGGGCTTGTCGGCGATGTTGCTCACGACGACCTTGGCCTGGTCCTTGTCGACGGCGACGCCGCGGACGACGACTTTCTCCATGTAGGCGACTTCTGATTTCACGATGGTTCCTGGGTTGGTGTTAAAAGAGGAGCGGACTTCGAAAACGACGCCGTATTTCGCGGCAAACTCGACCGAGCGCGTCTGCATGACCTTCGAGCCCAGCGAGGCGAGTTCGAGCATCTCGTCGTAGGAAATTTCCTGGAGTTTCTTCGCGTCCTTCACGACGCGCGGGTCGGCAGTGTAAACGCCGTCCACGTCGGTGTAGATCTCGCACTTGTCGGCCTTGATGGCGGCCGCGAGCGCAATGGCGGTGAGGTCGGAGCCGCCGCGGCCGAGCGTGGTGGTCTGGCCCTCGTCGTTGATGCCCTGAAACCCGGCGACGATGATCACCTTGCCGGCTTTCAAATCGGCTTCGAGGGCCTTGGCGTTGATGCCCTTGATTTTGGCCTTGGTGTGGACGGTGTCGGTCGAGATGCCGGCCTGCGCGCCGGTGTAGCTCACCGCATCGACGCCGATTGCGTGGAGGGCCATCGCGGTGAGCGCGATGGTCTCCTGTTCGCCGATGGCGAGGAGCTGGTCCATCTCGCGCTCGCTGGGGAGCAGCGTGATGGCCTTGGCGCGGGCGATGAGCTCGTTGGTCACGCCCGCGCGCGCGGAGACGACGACGACGAGTTCGTTGCCGGAGTCGCGGTTCGCCTTGATGCGGTTGGCGACGTTCTTGATGCGGTCGACGTCACCAACGGAGGTGCCGCCATATTTTTGGACGATTCGGGCCATGGACTGAGTTGAGAGCTGAGAGTCTAGAGCAGGAAATGCCGAGTGGAGGGCCGGGTGGTTTGGGTAGGCTGCGAGCTTGCTCGCGCTCAATGAGCGCCCGCAAGCGGGCGGCCTACGGGGAGACGACCGGGGGCGATGGCCAATTGAACGCCGCGCCCGGCCGATGGTCCGGCTCTCAGCTCTGGGCTCTGCGCGCTCAGCTCGTGCATTTTCATCGTTCGAAATCTCCGATGCGCAACAGCACCGGCGCGGCGAGCACGGCGGGGAGGGCGGTGAGTTGCTTGAGCGTCGCGCCGATGGCGCGCTCGTTGCTTTCGTGCGTGGTGAGGACGAGCGAGGCGGCGCCGGGTTCGTCGGCGGGGCCCTGGATGACGCTCGCGATGCTGACCCGGTGCTTCGCCATCACGGAGGCGACGCGCGCGAGCACGCCGGGCTGATCGCGCACCGTGAGGCGGAGGTAGTAACGCGAGCGGATGTTTTCCGGCGGCGCGAGGCGGCACGCGACGCGCGGGGCCGAGGTGATTTCACCGAGGAGGTGCGCGCCCTTGCCGTGGCGGAGGAGCGAGGCGGCGTCGGCGATGTCGCTGATGACGGCGCTCGCGGTGGCGTCCTGCCCCGCGCCGCGTCCGCTGTAAAACGTCGTGCCCACCACGTCGCCCGTGACCGAGATCGCGTTGAAGACGCCGCTGACGTTGGCGACGACGTTGCCGGCGGGGAGGAGCGTGGGATGCACGCGCACGGAGAGTTCGTTTTTCGCGAAGTCGCGCGTGATGACGGCGAGGAGCTTGATGCCGAAGCCGAGCGTGGCGGCG
>JBEANZ010000388.1:0-17720 GCA_041165185.1 Verrucomicrobiota bacterium
CGCCCTTCCCAAGTCGGGCGCGGTCGAAGACTTGTCGTCGCGACCGGCGATTTTGGCGGGCAGATAGCGCGCGGCCACCCGCCGGAGGAGCCGGCGCGAAACGCCGGCGCAGCGGTGCTGTTGCTCCGGAACTGCCACCGCGAACTCGATCACCCGGCGGTCGAGATAAGGGCAGCGCGACTCGATGCCGTAGCTGGTCTGGTAGCCCCACGCCGCGACCTGATCGCTCATCACGTGCGTCTGCGTGAGCGCATAGATCTGGTGCGCGCGCAACGGATTCAGCCAGGCACCGCGAAGGCGCGGCCGCGAAACCTCCCGGACATAGCTCTCCAGCCCGATCTCCTTTGCGAGCGCCGCGGGCAGCGGAATGCCGAGTTCACTCAAGTCCGCGACTCGTTCGCAACGGCGGCCGTAAAGCTGCTGATACTGGAAAGGCATGCGCAACCGCGCCGGATCGAGCAGCGGACGGAGGAGAGTTTTCGTCCGCCACCAAAACGTGGTCTGTGGTCCGCGGGCCGCGATTTCCACGAGCAGCGCCGCCACATCCCCCGCCAGCAGCCGCGACAAAACGTAGTCGGGGCCGCCATAGCTCGCGGTCTCGTCTCCTCCCGCGCCATGGAGCAGCACGCGCACTCCTTTCGCGCGCGCGGCGATGACGGTCGGGATCATCTGGTAGTGGTCCACACGGGACTCCGGCACATCCTGGTGTCGCCGCATCTCGGGCGGCAAATCGAAGAGCACGCTCGGGTCGCCGAACACGTAGGTATGGTCGATCGGATTTTCGCGGAGAAACGCCTCGATGAACGGGCGCTCGTCCGCGATCCACCAGTCGTCGTTTTCCCGCAGCGCCCAGGAAAACGCGCTCAAGCGATCCGGCGCGATGGCGCCGCCGCGCATGGCCAGCGCCAGGCACGTGGTGGCATCGAGGCCGCCGCTCAGCAGGCAGCCCACGCGCGCATGCGATCGCAACCGGGCGTTCACCGCCCGCCGCAAAATCTCCTCCATCGCGTCGGCGTAGTCCTCGTCCCGCCGCAGCCGGATTTCGCGGCCCAGCTCCAGCCGCCAGTATTTCCAGACGCGCAGCCCTCGCTCATCCACGCACAGCGCCGAGGCCGGCTCGAGCGCCCGGATCGACTTGAAGGCCGTCTGGTCGTCGAACGTCGGCAAACCGGCCAGCGCCGCCGCGATCGGCAAATCGTTCAGCTCCCGCGCCACGTCACCCGCCGCAAAGATCGCCTTGATCTCGGTGCCGAAGAGAAAGCGCCGCGCGTCCGCAAAATAAAAAAACGGCCGCATCCCCACCGGATCGCGCGCGCAGAAGAGGCGTTTCGCCCGCGCATCCCAGATCGCGAACGCGAAGTCGCCGATCAGCCGCTCCGCGCAGGCCGTGCCCCACGCGAGATAGGCGTGCCCGATCAACTCCACGTCGCCGATCGCGGCGGCCGGCCGCCCGCCGAGGCCGAGCGCGGGGATCAGATCGTCGCGATTGTCGATGCGCGCATCGGCGGTCACGACGATGCCGCTCGCCGGCTCGCGCCAGGGGCAGCGCTCGCGCACTGCCTCCGGCGTGGTCCACAAGGCGAGGTGACCCAGCGCGGCGTCCCCTTCCTCCCACGCGCCCGTCGCGTCCGGCCCCCAGTGGGAAAGGACAGCGATCATCCGCTGCAACCCGCCGGCCACGGGCCGCCCGTCCCGATGCACCAGCCCGCAGATGCTGCTCATCGGGGCGCCCTCGCCGCGCCGCCCCACCCAACCACGCCATCGATTCGCGTTCGCACGTTGCTGGAATCCTCGCGCGTCCGTCAGATCGCCGCCGGCGCGGAGACGAAGTCGCGCCACTTCCCGAGGAGCTGCGACGCGTTGTCGCCATAGCTCTGGCGCAGGATGGCCTCTCGCTCCACAGGATCGGGGAAAGACTCTGCCAGGGCCACGTCAACCTGCCCGCGGGAGCCCGGCATGCTCCGCAGGCCCGCCCACAAGGAGCGCGAACGAGATATCTCCCAGATCGCCGCCAGGGGTTCGCCGTGCGTGGCGCCGAAGCGCGCCTCGACGGCGGGCAGCACCTGCCCCAGGGAGACCTCGTGCGGCAGCGTGCGCATCAGCGTTTCCAGCACGCCGTAGAACGCGTGCGCCGATGCGCCGGCCAGGAAGCGGTTCAGCGTGGGCAGGAAATCCCCGGGCGCCGCCCGCAGGACGGAGGCGAGGACCGCCGCCTGCCGCGGGATCTGATGCTTGTTCAGGTTCGAGCACGCCGCGAAGCCGCAGCGGTGGTAGCGATATTGGCGGCGCGCCCGATCGCCGTAGGTGCGCACCACGAGCGTCAGCGAAGGATTCCCCAGGTGCGCGACCGCATGCACGTAGCCGGCCGCACCCAGGATGGTGCAGACTTTGCCCGGCCCGATGAACTCCAGTTCGCGCGGCTCGAGCCGCCCTTGCTGCACTCCGTCCTCCAGTTCCCGTTCCGGATGGTAGACGTAGCGCGTCTCAATCGAGTAGCCGTCCAAGACGACAAACGCGCCGGTGAACGCGTGGCCGTGGATCGCCGTGGAACTGGGAAACCAGAACAGGACCTCGATATAGAACTTCGGCGTCGAGTAGATCACCAGCGGCGGCTCGCCGAAGCCGGAGTAGAAATTGACCTGCTCCGGCAGCCTGACCGCCGCGATCATCCACTGGGCGATCTCCGCCGCCGTCATCCGCGGCGCCGGCAGCTCGCGCAGCGCCTGGGTGGCGACCCCCGGGAAATCCTCCATCGACTCCCGACCGGACACCGCAGTGTCGACCCACTGGCCCAGCGCGTTCCAATACTCCCCGATCGCGTTCATCGCAGGCGGACGACGATGCATCAGGCGCCCAGGCGCAAGCCTTCGCGTTTGTCGAAACGCCACGCCGCGTGCGGGCCGTGCTGATCGACGTAGTGCAGGAAAACTTGGGCGGCCGAGTCGCCGGTGAATGGCTCGCGCCAGTGCTCGATCTCGGTGCCCTTGTAGAGCACGCCCTCGCCGGGACGGAGTGAAGCCGCCGCCTCGCCCTCGGGGCCTTTCACGCACAGCGGCCAGTCCTCTGCGCCGCGATAGCCGAGACTCAGTGAAAAGCTCAACTCGCACGCCGGCCGATCCCGGTGCCGCGGCAAAACATCTCCGCGCCGGTAGGCTCGGAAATACGAATACGTCGGCCACACCGCGCGTTTCGTAGCCGCCGCAATTGTCGGCGCGAGCTGCAGGAGGATGCGCTCCATGCAGGGATGGCCGTAGCCCGCCGGCGTGCCCGGAACGAGCCGATCGCCGGTCGATTCGCCGTGCTTCGCGAAGTTGAGTGCGTAGGCCTCGAGCATCTTGAGCGAGCCCGCGGGCAGGCCCGCGGGCAGCACGACCCAGCCCCGACGTTCGAAGGCAGCGATGGTTTCCGACATGGTCGGCTGAAACAAGTAGCGGTTTCGTCGCGCGAGTCCAGCGCGCCTGTTACGCATCGAAGGCGCCCTTCGCGGTCGCGCGTTTTCCGCGGCCCGCCACCGTTGACAAGGGCGCGGGACAGTCCGCTGCTTGACGCGATGAATCACGTTCCGCGCGCCCTGGGCGCATGGTCCTTCCCGCATGGCCTTCGCTGATTACGACATCACCGCCTACGGCCAGATGCTGGTGCATCGCGCACGGATCGACGCCTACGTGAGCGCGATTCGCGCCGCGGTGCGCCCCGGCGATGTAGTGATGGATCTCGGCACCGGCACGGGCTTCATGGCGCTGATCGCCTGCCAGTGCGGTGCGGGACGGGTCTACGCCGTCGAGCCCTCCGAAGGCATCGCCCTCGCGGAACAGGCTGCGCGCGACAACGGCTGCGCGGAGCGCATCACGTTTCTCCGCGCGCGCTCCAGTCAGGTGACACTCCCGGAAAAGTGCGACGTGCTCATCTCGGATTTGCGCGGCGCGACACCCTGCTTCTCGACGCATCTGAGCGACTTGATGGATGTGCGCGCGCGCTTGCTGAAACCCGGCGCACGCTGGATCTGTCAGACCGACACGCTTTTCGTAAGCGTCACGGATCTACCGCGGGAACAGGACCGGATCTTTCACCAGTGGGACGGCGCGCGCTGGAATCTCGATTTGTCCTCGGCGCTGCCGCTCGCCAGCCAGCAGCCGGTGCGACGGCGCGCGGAACCGCACGAACTGCTCGGCGAGCCCCAGGCGTGGGCGCGCATCGCGTATCCCGCGCTCGCCTCGCCGCACGTGCGCGGCACCACGCGGCAGCGGATCGCGCGCGCCGGCACCGCCCACGGCCTCGTGATCTGGTTCGACGTCGAACTTTTCGGCGGCGCCCGCTACTCGAACGCCCCCGGCCAGGCATCCGGCCCCTACTCGCCCGTCTTTTTTCCGTGGCCGCGCGCGCTCGATCTGCAGCCCGCCGACGAGGTCGAGATCGGCCTCGATGCGGTTGCGTCGGGCCACGACTACTGGTGGCGGTGGACGGCGCGCGTCGTCCGGACCGGCGCGACGGAACCCGCGGCGACCTTCAATCAATCCACGTTTCACGCGCAGACGATCGCCCGCGCCGACATCGCGGCGAGCGCACCCCAACACCCACCCACGCTGTCGCCGGCCGGCGAAGAGGCGCGTTTCTTACTCGCACGCATGGACGGAAAAACCAGCCAGGCCGCGCTCGCCGCCGCCCTGCGGGCGCAGTTCCCCGATCGCTTCCGCGACGAAGACGCGGCGTTTGCCCGTGTCTCGGAAATCCGGCGCGCCTTTGGCGGCCGATAGACGCCCTGCCATCGCAGCCTTTCGGAAATCGCTCAGCGCCGGAGGGCCCCGCCGGATTTCACCACACCTCATCTGAGAATAGCCTCGCACCACGCCTCCGGGCAAAACCATCCCGGATTGCCTCAAACACCTCGCTCATGTCCCCCCAAAAACTGCCTTGGTATGACGCCATCTGGCTCCGGCAATATCTCCTCGCGAAGGAGATTCTTGGCCGCGTCCGGCCGGACCTGCTGGCCGACTTCGTCGCGGCCTTCGACCGTCTTCGCACCCGGCCTGGATTTACGACGCAGCACGTGCGGCGGGTTTTCGACGACACGACGATAAAGACGATCCAGCAGACCATCCGCGGCCTCCGCACCGACCGGATCAAGACGCACGAAACGAAAACCCTCGGCCGTCTCCTCGTGCACGGGCATCCGTATTTCACCCAGCTCCAGCGCGAGCTGACGCCGTTCGTTTCCGAGCTCGCGGGCGAGAAGGTGGAGCCGAGCTACAACTTTCTGAGTCTCTACACGAAGTTCGGGGTCTGCCCGATTCACATGGATGCGCCCCGCGCCAAATGGACCCTTGACATCTGCATCGAGCAGACCGAGCCGTGGCCGATCCATTTCAGCCAGGTGATTCCGTGGCAGGAGAACTTCGGGCACACGGGCGAAAACTGGCAGGAGGAGCTCAAGCGCGACCCGCAGTTGAAGTTCACGGCCCACACGCTTCATCCCGGAGAAGCCATCCTGTTCTCCGGCAGCAGCCAATGGCATTACCGTAATCCCCTCGCGCCGGCGTCCGGACAAGGTTCGTGCAAGCTGCTGTTTTTCCACTACGTCCCCGAGGGTATGGCCCAAATCGCCGATGCGACAAAATGGGCGCAGATTTTCGGCGTGCCGGAATTGCGCGAAGTCGATCAGGTGACGGGCTAAGCCCTATCCGGCCCGTCGAAAACCGGCGTCCGCGTCCGCGGGGCACGCCCCTCCACGGTGACCAGCCCGCGTCGCTCAGTCGTCCGTGTAGCCGAAGCGACGCATGACCGTCGCGTGGCGCTGGAGCATCGTGTCGACCTGGCGCGGCGAAAGCACCTGTTTCCAACCACCGCTCCGGCCGGTCCGGAAAAAAGCGGCATTGCGCGAGCTTTCCACGAATCCCTTTTTCGCCTCCTGACGCTGGAGGCGTTCGAAACGCGAGTTCTCTACGGCGCGCGCAATCCGCGTGGCGTCCCTCGGCCAGCCGGCCGCCTGCGCCGCTCGGGCAAACGTCGCTTCCGGTTTTGCCATCATGTCTTCATAGCGCAGCACGCAGACGTTCATGCCATCGGCGTCGGTCCAACCCCGCACATGCTCGCTCCAGTCGCCGAGCGCATGAGCCACGAGGGAAATCTCCGGGCCAAACGCGTGGCCGGCCACGGGATCGTTCATGAATTCAATGGTCGAGTCGATGCTGAGCCCCAAGTAATGGCTCAGCGAAACAACGACGTCGAGCGGGTGGCGCACGACATACAGCACGCAACGCGTCGCCGCGGCGGACTAAAGCGGCCGCCCCGTGCGCGGATCGCGGACGGCTTCGTGCGGCTTCACCGGCATGTCCGGCGCGGTGCGTGCAAGCGCCTCCTGCACCGGGAATCGCAACGCCTCGAGTTCGTCCGGCGTGAGCTCCGCCGACTCCCAGCCGGTCAGGCGATCGATCAGTTCGCGCGCGACGATCTGGGTGGTGCCGAGTTCGTTGATGTCGGCCGGCGCGGCCTCGCCGCGGCGGAGATTCGCGAGCACGACGCGCAACCACGTGTTGCCCGACTTCGGATAGCTCGCCAGCCAGACGAGGCCGCTCACGAGCGCACCTCCTGCTCCACCGCCGTCGCGAGACCCGCGCGCTCCGGTCCGCCGCTGCCGGCGCGCAGGCGCACGCAGCGCATGCTCTTCGCCAGCGTGGTCGCCTGCGCGAGCACCTGCCGCTCGACGCCCAGCCCGCGCGTCAGCGCCGGCCGGTAAACCGAATCCAGGATCGCCGCCAGCGCTTCCGCGCCGCCGAGCCGCGCGGGCGATCCGGCGGCGGTCCCGTCGAGGCGTTCCAGAAACACCAGTGCCCGCAACGGCACCGGCGCCGCGGCCACCCGCTCGCGGCAGACGAGCAGGCGTTTCGTCACGCCGGGACGCAGCTCCGTCGTTTCATGTTCGAGGGCGAGGGTGCGCAGCGCATCCGGCCAGAGGCGCAACGCCGGCACGCCAGGCAGGACCGCGACGCCGTCCGGTCCGACGCGCACGAGCGCGACGTCGTCGGCCAGAAAAAATCCACCGCGCCGCCACAGCTCGGCGGCGAGCGTCGATTTCCCCTGCGCCGCCGCCCCGGCAATAAGCACGGCGCCCTGCGGAGTGGCCACGGCACTCGCGTGCAACGCGAGCAGCCCCCGCTGCAAGGCCAGCGCCGCCAGCGGCGTGGACCACAGCAGCGCGCGCAGGGCGGCATCCGAGGTCTCGCCGGTCCGCTCGACCAGAATCTCGCGCCCCTCGGTGACAAGGAACCGCGCCACGCCGTCCAGCCAGTGCAAGGCCGCGCCGGGTCGGGCCGCGAGTCCCGCGCCCACCCACCGCGCGGCCTCCAGCTCCTGCGGCGTCCGCCCAAACTGGATGCGGACGTCCGGTTCCGCGGCGCCGGCGGCTGGCGGCAGGTCCGGCAGCACGATTTCCGACGCCACGACGAAATCGCCAAGGCGAGCCGGGGTCCGCGATGTTCCGACCGGCGCACTCACGGCCACCACGACGGGAAGAAAGCTCTTGTTCGCCCAAGCATTTGGGCAGAACAGTGGGCCGGTCGAAAAACGCAATGGTCCCCGACGTCCCTCCCCCACGCCGTTCGTTCACGCCCAACGAGGCGAGCACGGCCGATTTCTGGCGCCAGCTCTGCCCGGATCTCGCGCTCGAGGGAAACGTTTCTCCGCCTGCCGCGCGCCTCGACGATCTCGCGGGGCTCGGCCGGCTCGTGCGCGAGGAGGGCTACGTCAACACCCCCGGCGTGCTCGATCCCGCGGCCGTCGCGCGCACGCGCAGCGGAGTGGAACGGCTCGCCGCGCGCGGCATCCCGCCGGTGTTTGCGTGGGTCTACGACGAGTGCTGGCTGCTCTACCGGAGCCTGCAGCCGTTTCTCGCCCATGTGCTCGGTGCGGATTACCGCATGCTGCCCGATGTCTGGGCGTGGTTCGTGAAGCCGTCGAACGATGCCGCCGGCTGGGTGCCGCATCGCGATCGTTCGGCGCAGACGTTCGACGATGACGGCTCGGCGCGCGCGCTCACGGTCTGGCTGCCGCTGACCGACACCACGCCGCTCAACGGGTGCATCTACATCCTGCCGCCGCACGTCGATCCGGGATTGCACGCCGCGGGCGGACCGCTCGAACCCGCGGACGGGAAATATCATTTCGCGGGCGATGCGGTGCAGAACATCCGCGCGCTGCCGGCGCCCGCGGGCAGCCTGCTCGCCTGGCACCAGTCGCTGCTGCACTGGGGCAGCCGCGCGAGTCGGCTCGGCGCCAATCCGCGCTGCAGCATCGCCGCCCAGTTTCAGCGCGCAGACGTCGCGCCCTACGAAACGCCGCTGCTCGACCCGCACGTGCTGCCGCCGTTTTCGCAGCGCCTCGGCCTCATCGGCCATCTCATCTGCATGTTCTCCGGCTTCCTCTCGCTGCCGCCGGAGACGCGCGCGCTCGGCACCGCGCTCCAGTGGAAATACTGGAAAAAGCCCGCGCGCTGATCGCGCTTCAGTTCAGCACGAGCGCGCACAGCTCGTCCAACGCGAAGCCGGTCGTCGGCCGCGTCACGCGGATCACATCCACTTCCCGGGCGAGGGCGATGGTCGCCGCCGCGAGTTTCGCGGGATTCGCCACCACGCGCGCGAGGCTGCGGCGGAAGAGGCTGCGTTGCAGGATGCTCACGCGCTCCTGCCCCAGCATCGGCTCGGCGCGCGGTCGCGTGATCGTGTCGTCCTGATCAAGAAAACAAATCCGCGCGATGGGCACGGCATCGTCGACCACGCGGCCGTGGTAGCGCAACTGCACCTTGTCCTCGAACAACGCGGCGGCCGGCGTCGCTTCCGGGCCGAAGCCGATCTCCGCGTGCGAATCGAAACGCAGCCGCACCGTCGGAAAACTCGCCGTCGCCGTGAAGCCGCAGCCCGCGCTCGCGGCGACCATGGTCACATCGTCCGACACAAATTCGCCGCCGCGCTTCAACAGCGCGGAAGCCGTGGTCGATTTGCCCGCGCCCGATGGCCCCATGATCAGATACGCCCTCCCCGCGTGCTTCACCGCGCTCGCGTGGAGGCACAGTCCGCCGCGTTGATAGAGCACCGCGGCAAAGCCCGTCGTCGCCAGCAGCGTCGCCAGCCACAACGGGTTTCCTTCCGCCGCGCGCTCGAAGATCACGCGCCGGCCCTCCTCGATCAGCACGCGTCCCGCCTGCGGAAAATCCAGCAGGCACACACCTTCGCGGCCGAGGAAGCTGCCCTCCCAGAGCGGCGTCGCCCCCGGAAGATCGCGCGGGACCGCGCCCTTCTGCACCACCACATCCCAGGGCTCCGTGCCGGCGCGCCAGTGCGGAATCTCCACCTCCGAAAGGATGTTGAGGCCAAACGCGTGATAGCGGTGCGGTGGATTCATCGGCGCTCGTTTCAGCAGCGAACGAAAACCCAATACGCCGGCACAAGATAAATCCAGTAGTGAATCCGCATGAGCACGGCCGTGCCCGCGTGAAACGCGATCCCGGCCGGCAGGTAAATCCACGCGAGCGCCGGAAACGGGATCAGCAGCCAGAACGTGAGCTCGAAAACCAGCACGCTGCTCGCGCCGACGCGGCACCACGCGGGGCGCCGCGCGAGCCAGAGCGGCGCCGCCGCGGCGTTGCGCAGATGATAACGCAGCAGCGTCATCTGCAGCGTATCGCTCGTGCCCCACGCCCAGCCGACGTTGCGTAACTTCACGAGCCCCGACGAAAAATAGACGAGCGCCACGATCACTTTGATCGTGAGCAGCGCCGAAACCGCCACCGGCTCGCGCGCCGCGATCGGCACGAGCAGCGCCGTGCCCGCCACGCCCAGAATCAAGGGCACCGTGCCCGGCTTCCGCCGCACTTCCGGCAGCTCGATCACCTGCGCGAAAAAGAACACCGCCACGCCGCCCGCGAGCACGGCGGCGGCGCCCATCGCCGAGGCACCGCTCATCACGACGAGCAGACTCGCGACGAGAGCGCCCGCGAGCAGCGTCGTCGCGGCGCGGCCGATGCGCGGCACGGGCCAGCGCCCGAGCAGTTGCGGCGTCTCGCGCGCGCCCCCGCGACGTCGCACCCAGGCGAGTTGCCGCGGCAGTGGCACCACCACCGCGAGCGCGATCCACGCGGCGTAAATCCGCGCGAACCAATCGAGCGTCGCCGTCGCGCTCATCGCTGCGCCTCCGCCGCCAGATCCAGCGTCAGCACGATCGCTTCCTCCTGCCGGATCTCGCCGCTCGTCGCCACGCGCGCCGTGCGCTGCACGATCTCGACGGCGCTCGCCTCGCGCAGCTCCGGCACCAGCGCGCCAGCTTCGCGCCACAACGCGAGCAACGCGGTGCGCGCCGAGTTCAAATCCGGCGCCCCCTCCTCGGGCCAGAAGATCACGCAGCGCCGCTGAAACGGATCTGCGAGCGCATCCGCCAGGCCGGTGAGTCCGCGCTGCCGTCCATCGCGCAGCCGGAAGCGCACGCCAAAGAAACGCACCGCGCGCGCCTCCGCGCGGCCGGCGAACATCGGATAGTGCGAGAAGGGCCACCAATCGCGCCGCCGCACCGCCGCCAGCAGCGCCAGCCCCACCACCGCGCCGTGCGCGGCATACGCGAGCCCAACGAGGATCGCCGTGGCGACGTGGTCCATCAGCAGGCCGGTTCCCCGGCGGGCAGAGACGCGAAGCGGCTCATGCTGCGATTGCGCCGGCCCGGGCCTCCGCTCGCGCCGCTGGCCGCAGCGTGTTCAACACTTCTCGCGCGGCCGGCCTCCGCCAGAAACTCGGGACCGCGAGGCACGACGCCACCGCCAGGTCGAAGACCTGCGGGCGATGAACGGCGGTCGTGTCACTCACGGACGAAACTAGCTCACAGCCGCGGCCCCGCCGTCAAGCGGGCCGCCACTCGTTCAGCGCTCACGCAGAGCCCGATCCAGCGCGGCTGCGACGGTCTCGTGCCCGCGGGGCGTGAGGTGTCCATCGAAACGGAAAAACTGATCCTCCGTGAGCCGCACCGGCACGGGCTTCACGTTGGGACGACCGGCCACCTTTTGCGCGAGCGCCTCGAGGAATCCCGCATTCCCGCCGCGATCATTCAGCTCGAGCACATAGATCGGTTTGCCGGCGAGTTCGGGGAATTGATCGAGCACGCCGAGGAAATCCGCAGCCAGCGCTTCGCCCGAGCGTCTGTCGCGCGCGCGCGCCACCGCGCCAAGCGAAGCCCGCCGGCTGCGCGCGATCGCTTTGATCGCGCCCCAGTAGCCTTCGCCCGCCGCGCGCCCGCGCAGGTAGCGCAGCGTCGCGCCGAGCACGTTCCCATAGGTCACCGCCATGTAGCGCACATCCTCGGCCGCCACCCCGATCTGCGTGGCCTGATCGCGCCCGAAGCGCCCGCTCGGATCGCGGACGAAGTCCGCATTCTCGCGTCCGTCGTTGGAACAAAACTGGATGACGAGCGCGTCGGCCTTCGACAGCAGCCCCATCCGGCGCAGCCGCCACAGCTCGCGCGCGGTGCCGTAGGAAATCACGCCGGTGTTGACGGTCGCGTAGCCGAATTTCTGCTGCAGCACCGCCGCGTAAGTCTCGTGATCCTGCACGCCGAGGCCGAACGTGAACGAATCGCCCGCGACCACGACGAGCCCGCCTGCCGCTGGCGTTTCGCGCGGCGGCTGCTGCCGCGTGCCGTCCCGCGCGACCGTCATGACGACATCATACTCCGGCGCGACTATGCGCACCGCGCCGGGATGCGGCACGTAGACGAGTTCCGCGTCCGGCAGGGACGGCGACGCGCTGCGAAACCAGTTGTAGATCGCGCCGCCGACAAACTCCGCGGCCGTGCCCGCCGTGAGCCGGCTGCCGGTCGGATTCTTGAAATCCGAATAGAGCGCGAAAACGACGCCGAAAAACGCGAGCAGCGCCGCGAGCCCGCTCCAGATCAGCGCGATGAACGCATAACCCGCGAAACGGCGGAAGCGGGAGGACAACGGTCGCATGACGCGGAAAACGCCCACGCTGGGGCGGCTCCGCAGCGCGGCAAGGAAACTCAGGCGCGGGCCTGTCCCGCAGCGCGCGTCTCCGCTCTCGCCGTCGCGCGGTCCGTGTAGGGCCGGCCCTTGCGGCCGGGCCGTGGCCCGGCGAACCCGGAAAAATCGAAACGGCCCGCCGGCCAGCGGCGGCCCTACAGGAGCAGGAAATCGGGGATGCGCGCGCCCCGCATGAACCGCGACTCGCCTTTTCGCCGGCCGCGCTGTTTTTCTGAACGCGATGACGCCTCGTTCTCTGGCCCGCCCGTGTGCGCGGCGCACGCCGCCCGCATGATGGAGTCGCGCCCGAACGTCGTCATCGGAGCCGCCGCGCTGTTGTTCGGCGCGCTCGTGTTTGCGTTGCTCCCCGCCGATGTCGTGCCGGTCGGGCCGGATGAATTCGGCTACCTCAAGAGCGCGGTGGAAACGATCCAGCGCGGCCGGCCGTGGACGGACGATTTTCTCGAGCCCTGGGCGGCGGCGATGACCTCGTTCTCCGCGCTGATCTACCACGCCACCTCCAGCATGCGCGCGGCCATCCACGGCCAGATTGCGGTGCTGGCGGTGGCGACGTTTGCCGGGCTTTGCGCGCTGCTGCGCGCGCGAACCGGATCCGCCGCGCGCGCGATCGCGATCAGTGCGGCCGTGTTGCTGTGTCCGGTCGTGCTGCGCCGTCTCTCGGAGTATATCGATCTGATCGTGTTTCTGCCGGCTCTGTTCTGGTGTGTGTGGGCGGTGGAGCGGCGGCGTTGGGGGCTTTTTTTCGTGCTCTGGTGCATCGCCGTCGCGAATCGCCAGAGCGCGATCGTGTGGCTGCTGCTGCCCGCCGCCGCGTGGCTGCGCGCGCGCATCCGGGAGAACCCGCGCGATCGCGCCACGACGATCTGGGCCGCGTCGGTCGTCGTGCTGGGCGTGCTCTGGTTCCTCGCCGTCATGGCGGGCATGAACACCACCGACATCCAGTTCGACCGGACGCTTCGTCCCTTCGCCGATCTGCGGCTGAGCCTCGTGGCGCAGGCGCTGCTCGCCGGTCTCGGCGTCTTCCTGCTGGCGGTCGGATTCGGCGCGTTCGTGCTCGGCTGGCGCGGGGCGGCGCCGTTGCGTCCGTGGCGCGGGGCGGCGCGTTGGACGACGCTCGCGGCCCTGGGGCTCACGCTGTTTTTCGACGCCCGCCAGCTCGTGCGCACCGATGTCGCGTATGATTTTTTCTACGGACCGCTCGGCGCGATCTACGCGAAACTCTTCGTGCTCGCGGCGGCGTGGGGCTGGCTGCGCGTGCGTTTTCATCTGCGCCTCGAGTTGCTCGCCTGCGCGCTTGCGACGCTCGGCTTGGTCGGTCTGCGCCAGATGGTCTTCGACCGCTACGCGATCGAGATCGGCTGCCTCGCGCTCTTCGCCGTCTCCGTGCCACCGACGGCGGAAACAAGCGCGGACGCCGCGCCGCGATTACTGCAATGGCTGCCCGCCGGGCTGGTCGCGGCGCTGCTCGTGCTGGCGATCCCGTTCACGCTCCTGACCAAACTCGCGATCGACGAATCGCGCGCGCTCAGCCGGCTGCACGAGACGGCGCTGCGCGAGAAACAGATCCGCCCGAGCGAGATCGGGCAGGCGCCGTTTCCGTTTCGCGGCTGGTATCTGCACGCGTATTCGATCGCGCACCCGATGGCTTCGGGACGCAAACTCGGCGCCTACATGCGCCTGACGGAGCCCACCGTGCAGGTGTGGAGCGAGCCGCCGCACGCGTTCGCGCGCTTGCGGGGAACACCGGAGCCGCGGCCGCGCGGCGCCAGCGCGAATCTCGGCGAGGGGAGTTTCCGCGTGGGCTGGTTTTGGCAGGCGCGCTACGGTCTCGTGCGCCTCGCGGCCCCGCGCGAGCCGGGTCCGCTCGTTCGCGATTTTCGCGCGGTGTCGCTGCCGCTCGATGAAGCCGAATGGCGCGCGCTGATCCGCGGCCCGTTCCTGCGCTGACGATGAAAACGGAACCGATCTCAGCCGCCGCGCGCGATCGCCGCCGCCTCTTCCTCTGGCTCGGCGCGATGCTCGCGATCGTTGCGGCGTGGTCGGTTTACACGCAGCACGCGTGGGAGGATTTCTACATCTCGTATCGCGTGAGCCGGAACCTCGCGCTCGGGCACGGTTTCGTTTTCCAGCTCGGCGAACGGCTGCACACCTACACCTCGCCGCTGCACACGCTGCTGCTGGCGGGCCTCGCGAAAATCGGCGGCACACAACTCGATCCCAGCGCCGTGCTCTGGCTGTATCGCCTGAGCGGCGGACTCGCGCTCGGTGGCACGGTTTTTCTGGTGCATCAACTCGGCCGCAGTCGCGGCTGGGCCGCGCCCGCGCTGCTCGCCGGGCTCGGCCTGATCGCGCTCGATCCCAAGTCGATCGATTTCACGGTGAGCGGCATGGAGGCGCCGCTGCTGCTGTTTTTCCTCGCGCTGCATCTGCACGCGCTCCTCGGCGGAAGCGGATGGAAGCAGCTCGGCCTCGCGTGGGCCGGGATGATGTGGACGCGGCCGGACGCGTTTGTGTTCATCCTCGCCGGTGTGATGGCGCAGTGCGCGTTCGGTTGCGCGGATCGCGCCGAGCGGATCGCGCTTTTTCGCCGGTCGGTGCGGGCCGCGGCCTTCGGTGCGGCGCTGTATGTGCCGTGGTTGATCGGTGCGTCGCTCTACTACGGCACGCCGGTGCCGCACACGATCGTCGCGAAGGGAGTCTCGCACCAGCCGCTCGAAGCCACGCTGCGCGCGATCCTGCGCTCGCCTTGGGACATGCTCACGCAGGGCACCGTGCTCACGCGTATCTATGGCGCGAGCTACACGCGCCTCGTCAGCGATTGGGGCGCGCCCTTCCACTACGGCTGGCGCGCTCTCGCGCTGGTCGCGTGGCTCTACTGGTTGAATCCGCGCGGCAGCCGCGCGGCGCGGATGTTCTCGCTCTCGTTTCTCCTCGCGACGCTCTACGGCGCCAACGCCCCCTTCCGCCCGTGGTATGCGCCGCCGTATGCGCTGCTCGCGAGCGTCACCTGGGGATTCATCGTCGCGGATCTCGTCCGCGCGCTCGCGCCGCACGGCCGGTGGCGTTACGCGGCGGTCGCGCTCGCGGTCGGGCTCGTGGGTTTCCAGACGGCCGCGAGCGTCGCGATGGCGCGCACGATGCGTTATCACCAAGCCATCGACGAAACCGGCAACCGCCAGGTGATCGGAGAATGGCTGAAAGCGCACGGTCGGCCGGGCGACACCGTGTTCCTCGAATGCGTGGGCTACATCGGCTACTACTCGGATCTGAAGATGTATGATTTTCCCGGGATGACCTCGCGCGAGATGGTCGCGGCGCGGCGCAAGCTCGGCACCGACGACTACGCGGCCCTGATCGCTGAATTGAACCCGGATTGGCTGGTGCTCCGGCCCGGCGAGCGCGAGGCGGTGAATCGGTCGCGGCCCGAAATGCTGGCGCGCGGGACGGTGCCTAAAACGGAAACAAGTGCCTACGAGCTCGTCACTATCTTCGATCGGTCCGCCGACGTAGCAGCACTGCGCGGCGTGCTTGGCCGTCGATATCTTCAAACGGATCAGAAATTCGAAATCTACCGCCGCCGCGCTTCGAGTCCGTAAGCATGACTCCCGGCGGGTATCGTGCCGGCTCGCCCCCCCGGCTGGCCGAGTGCCCGAAGCGCGCCCCCGGCGCTGAATTCCCGCGCGCTTCGTCGAACGAGGCTCAAGGCCTGAAGGTCGTCTCGAGTTCATCGCGCGGTGGCGGGTCCCTCCATCTCATGGTCATCGCGCAAGGCACGATCCAGTTGCGCTGCGACCGACCGGTGTCCGGCAGGCGTCAGGTGCCAGTCATATCTAAAAAAATCCGCGCGCCCAAGCGTCAGCTGCAGCGTCCGTAGATTCTTCCGCTGCGCCGCCTGGGTTTTGAGGTGGGACAGGAACTCGGATTCTTCGCCGTAGGCGTTCAATTCGAAGACAAGGATACGCTTGCCGGCCAGTTCCGGAAACCGCTCGAGCACGGCGAGGAAGTCTCCCGCCATCGTCGCCCCTCCGCCGGGATATCGGAGACGCTGCCGATTCGGTTCGCCAGGCAACACTCCTTGAAGGAGGCCGCGGTCCGGCGCGAAGCCGTGCTCCCGGATGTTTCGCATCCACGCTCCCAGGACCCGGAAATACGAGAGTTCCGCCTGACCGTAGCGCTGCAATTCCCGCCATTGTCGCTCCGGATCGCGATCGGCGTAGAGCGCGCCGTCGTGGAGCAGAAACTCGCGATTTTCGGGCGCATCGTTCGCGCAATATTGGATCACCAGCGCCGAGGCGCGCGTGAGCAATCCGAGACGGCGAAGACGGAGGAGTTCGCGTGCTGTGCCGTAAGAAGGCACCCCGGTGTTCACCGTCGGATGACGATAGTCTCGCGCCAGCAAGGCGGAAAACGTCTGCGCGTCGTTCACCCCCCAGCCCATCGTAAATGAATCACCCACCATCAGGATCGGGCCACGCTCTCCTGCCGTCGGCGCGTCCGGCTGCCGGCGCAGGCCGTCCATCGTCATCGTAATCACGGTGTCGAACTCCGGACCGGCGAAGCGTGCAGTGCCCGGTTTCGGCACATAGAGCAACTCGCGGTCGAATTCGACGCAGCTCGGATTCGACTGCCACATCGGCGTGAAATTCCGGCCGTAGATCACGCTGGCAACATTCTCCAAGCGCGTGCCGGCGGTGCGGACGCTGCGCGTGGGCTCCTTCAAATCTGCAAATACGACGAAAGCTACGGCGCAGAACCCAACGAGCGCCAGCAACGCCCCCCAAATCCCCGCGATGATCGCGTAGCCCACATAGCGCCTCGCGCGCTGGAATCGAGGAGTCACGGCTTGATGGCGGACGATTCGAGATCCCGCCGCAAATAAATGAAGCGCCGGCCGAACTCGGCGTGCAACCGATAGTTCTCGGCGAGATAGGCGCGAAGTTCGGGGAAATCCTCGAACGTATACCCGCTTCGGTGCGCACCCGTCGTGTCCACGAACACGCGCGGCCGGCTCTTGCGCAGGTCCGCGAGGTAGCGCTGCCGAAAGTGTTCCCGCTCGGCACTCGGTTCGCTCATGGTCGCAGTAGTCGCCTCCCGCGTTGCCTGACGGCACCTCGACCGCACGTAAACCACAGTTTCCCACCCCCACAACGCCAGCGGCTCACCCGGCGTCGTCCACCGCTTGACCTCGTCGATCAGCGGATCCGGCACGCCTTCGGGATTCGCGCGATACTCGGTCCAGCGGCCCAGATACGGATTTCCCTGAGACATCCGCTGAACCGACGGCAACCCGATGCTGCCGAGCGCGACGATGGACCATCCCACTTGTCTCGGGAGTTTCACCGCTCCCGACAGTCGGGCGAGCGCGCACGCCGCCAACAGGCCGAACGAAGGTGTAAAGAACAGAAAGTAGTGATCAAATGAGCGCCCCGGCAGAAGCACGCACATTCCGGCAACGGCGAATCCGCCCACCGTCACCAGCTGCATCCACCTCTGGATGGAACCGTTTCTTCCCTTCGTCGACAGGGCCAGAGCCGTCAGAACCAAGGTTGAACAAAAAGTCGCGCCAAAAACATCCAGCTGCAACAGCCGCGCCAAAGCCTCTTTCCCGGCGCGCCAGCCGTTTAGTCCACCCGCCGCCACGTAGGACGAGTTGCCTGAGAAATAGGAAATCCACATCTCTTTCCACGTC
>JBEANZ010000389.1:0-5011 GCA_041165185.1 Verrucomicrobiota bacterium
TTGCGGCGCCGGCTCGTCGAGCGCGTGGGCGCGCCGTTTGCCGCGGGCTTGTTCGCGCCGCCTACGCCCGCCGCCGTCGCCGCGCTCGAGCCGGCGGATTTGTTGCCGCTCCAATTCTCCCGCCAGAAAGCCGACTATGTCGTGCAGACCGCGCGCCTCGTCGCCTCCGGCGCGCTCGATCTCGCGGCGCTGCGCACGATGTCCGCCACGCGCGTCGAGCGCACGCTCCTCGCCGTGCGCGGCCTCGGCCCGTGGTCCGTGAACTACCTCATGATGCGCGCGCTCGGCCTGCCCGACTGCGTGCCGCTCGGCGACACCGGCGTGACGAGCGGCCTCCAAGCGCTGCTCAAACTCGAGGTGCGCCCCGACGTCGACGCCACGCGCCGCCTGATGGCGATGTTCGCGCCGCACCGCAGCCTCGCCACCGCGCATCTTTGGCAATTCAATCAACCCCTCCCGACATGAGACAATTCTACGACACCTTCCCGACGCCCACCGGCGACTTCTCCCTCGCGCTCAACGCCACCGGCGCCGTGATCGCCGCCGCGTTTGGCGATCTCGCCGCGCTGCGCGAGCGGTTCGACGCCGACGAGGTCGCCCGCGATCCCGCGCGCGCCGCGCCCGTGCGCGCGGAGATCGACGCGTATTTCGCGGGCAAGCTCCGGCATTTCACCGCCAAGCTCGCGCCCAGCGGCACGGCCTTTCAACGCGACGTGTGGGCCGAGCTCGCGCGCATCCCGTTCGGCGAGACGCGAAGCTACGGGCAGCTCGCCGCCGCGCTTGGCAAACCCGAGGCCGCCCGCGCCGTCGGCCGCGCCAACGCCACCAACCCGATCTGCCTCCTCGTCCCCTGCCACCGCGTGATCGGCGCCGACGGCTCGCTCACAGGCTTCGCCTTCGGCGAGGAGATCAAGCGCGCGCTCCTCGCGCACGAGGGTCGCGCTTCGGCGACGCCGCGAAGCTAGCCGCCGCCGCGCACGACCTCGCGCACCACGGCCTGCGGGCGCTGGTTCACGGTGAGAAACATCCGCCCCACGTATTCGCCGATTAGGCCGAGCATCACGAGCTGCGTGCCCGAAAAAATCAGCAGCGCCGCCATCAGCCAGCCCCAGCCGTATTGCGGCCCCATCCCGCGCCACCACAGCCACGCGACCGACCCCAGCGCGATCACGCCGAGCGCCGCGACCACCAGTCCCAGCAGCGTCGCCACGCGCAACGGCAGCACGGAAAAATTGATCCACGCGCTCAACCACAACCGCACGAGCCGCCGCAACGTGTAGCCGCTCGCCCCCGCCGCCCGCGCCTCGTGCCGCACCTCGATCGAGCCGATGCGCTGCGTCACCTGCAGTAGCAAACCGTCGACGTAGGGAAACGGCCCCGTGTGCGCCGCGACCTCCTTCACGACGAACGCGCTCACGCACCGGAAACTCGAGAGGTAAAACCCGGGCGGCTTGTCGAGCGCCCAATCGGTCATGCGATTGGTGAACCAGCTCCCGAAATTCCGCCACGCGGCGTGGCGCTTCTCCGCGTAGTGGCCGAAGACGACATCGAGCCCGGTCGCGCGCGCGTGTTGCCAGAGGCGCACCGCCTCGGCGGGCGGATTCTGCCCATCGTCGTCAAGGTTGACGACGTGCGCGCCGCGCGCGTGGCGCCAGCCGGTGAGCACGGCGTTGTGCTCGCCAAAATTCCGCGCGTGCTCGACGAGCGTGATGGGAATTTTCGCCTGCGCGACGAGCGCGCGGCACACCTCGCCGGTCGCGTCGCCGCTCCCGTCGTTGACCAACACGATCTCGTGCCCGCCCGCGATCGTCAGTCCCTCGATCTCGCGCACGACCGCGCCGATCGACTCGGCGCTGCGGTAGAGCGGGATGACGAATGACAGGGCGACTTCGGACATGCGGAGGGAGAAAGGCTGAAAGGCTGGAGGACTGAAAGGCTGAAACAGAAACGAGTCGTGGACGAGGCGTCCCGCCTCGTGGATCGCGAGGGCGTCATTTACGCCACCAAAAGCGTGGTAGGCAGCCCGCTCGCGGGCGCTTCGTCGGTCCGCGAAACAGCGCCAGCGAGCCGGCGGCCTACCTCTGAGACGCGAGCCGCGCGGGCGTCCTACACGTAATGCCGCAGCTCGCGCCGGAAAAATTCCACCGTCCGCTCCAGCGCCGCGCGCAGCGGCGTGCGCGGTTTCCACCCGAGCACGCGCGCGGCGAGGCGGTCGTCCGCGTAGTAGTCGCCGATGTCGATCTTCTTTCGGTCGGCGGGAAATTCGCGGACCGCAAACGCGCCGCCGCCGTGGATCGCGACGAGGAGCGCGGCGAGTTTCTCCAGTGTCACGGGCGGCGGGCCGCCGAGGTTGAAGACTTTTCCGACTGCCGCCTCGCGCGTCGCCGCGAGGAGAAACGCCTCCACCGCGTCGTCCACGTAGGTGAAGTCGCGCAACTGCGCGCCGCCCCACACCTCGATGGGCGCGCCTTCGAGCAGCCGGCGAATCCACACGCCGACGAATGTCTGGCGCGCATCCTTGATGCGCATGCGCGGGCCGATGGTGTTGGTGAGCCGGAGCGCCGTCGCGCGCACGCCGTGGACGCGCGAGTAGAGCAGGTGGAATTCCTCGCCCGCGAGTTTGTTGATGCCGTTCACATCGACGGGCCGGAGCGGGTGGCGCTCGTCGACGGGCAGGTAGTCGGGCTTGCCGTAAATCTGCCGGGTGCTCGCAAACACGATCCGGATCGCGGGGTTGTGGATGCGGCAGGCCTCGAGGATGGCGAGCTGCGCGCGGCCGTTGATGTCGAGGTCCGTCTGCGGATCCGTCATCGAATCCATGTGGCTCGTCTGGCCGGCGAGGTTGAAGAGAAAATCCTGACCGCGCACGAGGCCGGGGAGGCGAGGCCAGTCGCGCACATCGGCGCGGTGGATGCGCACGCGCGAAGCAAGGCCGGCGAGGTTGCGCGGGTTGCCGCCGTATTCGGGGATGAGCGCGTCGAGGATCGTCACGCGCGCACCGAGCGGGACGAGGGTGCGCGCGAGGTTGGAGCCGATGAACCCGAGGCCGCCCGTGATGAGCACGCGTTTGCCGGAAAACGCGGCGCGGAAATTCGTCGGGACGTCAGCCATGGGTCGCGAAGAAACACGCGCTCCGCGCCGCGCGCCAACCCCAAAGTGGGCCGGGCCTCACTCGCGCGCCACCGCCAGCTCGATCCCGAAAACGCACACGCCCAGCGCGCGCGTCTCGCCGGGCGGCGTCGCCGCCGCGCGCGTGGACCGCAGTGTGATCACCGAGCCGCCCGGCGGCACGGTGACGGTGGTGAACTTGGTTCGCACGCGCTGCGCGCCGAGCGATTGCGCGGGCGTCGCCACGCCGTCCGCGCCGACCGCGGTCAGCTCGCGTTCGCCGAAGCTCCAGCCGTCAAGCGTCACGACGACGCGCAGCGGTGTGCGCTGTGGATTTTCGATGCGGAGCGCCGCGTCGGCCTTCGTCCAGCGCCAAGTGGCGCCGGATTTCGGATCGCGTTCCTCCTCGTGCCAGCCGTCGCCGAACCCGGCGCGGAGAAACGTCGGCGCGCGCGTGTCCACGAGCGCGAAGCGCGGCGAGAGTTGGCGGCGCGCGTCGCCGGTTGGTTTCACCGCGAGGATGCCGCCCGTGAGATCCCAATCGCCGCGCAACGGCGTGTGCCAGCGGGCCTCGTAGGTGTCGGTCGCGAAATACTGCGGCGTGCGCAGGAGAAACGCGTTGGCCCAGAGTCGCGACCACATGTCGGGCAGGAGGACGTTGACGGATTTCACGTCGGGCATCGCCTCGATCTTGCGGAGCTGCCGGAGTTCGCCGTCGACCGAAAACGGCGCGGTCGCCAACCGCACGCCGATCATCCCGCTCCCGATCGCGTTGCCGAGCAGCACGACGCCCGCGGCCGCGGCGACGACCATCCATTCGGTCAGGCGCCGGCTGCCGCGCAGCGTGAGCCACCAGCAAAACGCCGGCAGCGTGACCGGATAGAAGACGGCGAAGAGCTTGTAGGCGTTGTAGCTCGAGTTCGACGTGGCCGTCTCGCCGCGCACCGTGAGCAGCGCGTAGCCCGCCAGCACCGGCAGCGCGAGCCCGCCCGCGACCCACGCCGCGCGCCGGTGCTCGCGCGCGGCGCGCACGAACGCCCACGCGAGCATCGCCGCCACGAGCAGCGCGAGGCCTCGGTGCAGGTTGAAAAACTCCCACGCCCGCAACTCCGGGCCGCTCACGAGCCCGAGCCAACCGTCGGGCCCGAGCACCGGAATCCGCCAGCCAAAATCGTAGCGGTCGAGCAGTTGAAACCGCTCCACGAGCCCGGCGATCCGCTCGAAAAAAATCCCACCCGCGAGGGCCAGCGGCAGCAGCAGCGCCGCGATCCAGCGCGCGAACCGCCGCCCTTCACCGCGCCACACCGCGATTACGAGAATGCAGAATCCCACCGGCACGAGCGCGCCGAGCAGCATGAAATTGTAGCTGCCGAGCAGCAGCGCGTAGCCGAGCGCGAGCACGCCGCCGAGCCGCGCCCGCTTCGCGCGCCACTGCGCCACGCCCGCCCACGTGAGCAACGCGATCGCCTGCGCCGCGAGTAGTTGCCCCATCGCCACGTGCCCCACCGCATACCAGAGCAGCGGGCTGACGCCGCACAGGGCCGCCACCCACAGGCTCGCCGTGCTGCTGAATCCCGCGACTGCGCGCGCCGTCCAGAACACCCCCGGCAGCGTCGTCGCGAGCAACACGAGCGTGACGAGCCCCGTCAGCTCGTGCGGCGCGCAACGGAGCACGGAGCCGTTGAACGCGATCAGCGCGGCGGGCGTGAAGTGGTTTAGCCGCGTCCAGTAATCGAAAAAATTATCCGCCGACATCACGCGCACCACCTCGGTCAGCCCGAGAAACCCACCGCGATCCGCGCGCGCAAACTCCATCAGCGTCCGCGCGCCGCCCGCGTAGTCGGCGGCGTCGCAGCTCGCGAGCGAGAGCGTCGTCAGTCCGCGCGACGCCCACGCATACGGC
>JBEANZ010000390.1:0-7508 GCA_041165185.1 Verrucomicrobiota bacterium
TCGGCAGGTGGCGTTGATGGCGCTGCTGACGTTTACGATGATGTTTGCGACGCAGGATCACCGGATCAGCCGGCTGTTTCTCGGATCGTTTCTGGTGTGGTCGTGGGCGGGGTTGGCGACGCTCAACGCGCGGTTTCCGCGCTGGCTGGCGCGGCGGTTGTTTCAACGCGGGCACCGGTTGCCGACGGTGTTCATCGGACGGGCGGAGTCGCTCGCGCGCCTGCACGACTGGATCGCGCACAAGGAGTCGCTCGGGATCCATGCGGTCGGGCTGTTGTCGGACGAGGCGCCGGGCGCGGGGGCGACGGCGGCCGAGGTGCCGTGGCTCGGGCGGGTGGGGGAGTTGACGGCGGTGTTGCGGAGCCGCCAGGTGGGCCAGGTGATTTTGCTGGAGCTGCCGGAGAGCGATGCGGAGGCGCGGGCGGTGATTGAGATATGTCAGACGGAAGGGTGCCGACTCCTGATTCTGAACAACCTCGCCGAACGCTACACGCATCCGGTGGTGCCGATCCTCGAGGAGGGGCGGCATTTCTACACGTTGCAGGAGGAACCGCTCGAGGATCCGTTGAACCGGCTGGTGAAGCGGGCGTTTGACCTGGCGATCGCGGTGCCGGTGGCGGTCGTGCTGTTGCCGCCGTTATGCGCGTGGGTGGCGGTCATGCAGGCGCGGCAGGCACCGGGGCCGCTCTTGCATGTGCGCGAGCGGCGCGGGCAGGGCGGGAAAATTTTCCTGATGCTGAAGTTTCGCTCGATGTTCGCCGCGCCGGCGGACGAGGCGGCGGAGGGGCGGCAGGCGGCGACGGAGGACGAGCGGGTGTTTCCGTTTGGGCGGTTTCTGCGGCGGCGGAGCTTGGACGAGTTTCCGCAATTCTGGAACGTCGTGCGCGGCGACATGAGCCTCGTGGGGCCGCGGCCCTACATGCCGCTGCTCGACGAGGAATTTCGCGCGCTCACGCGCGGCTATCGCACGCGTCACCTCGTAAAACCCGGGATCACGGGTCTCGCGCAGAGCCTCGGTTTCCGCGGGGCGGTGCTTGAGCGGGAGATGCTCGCGCGGCGCGTGCATTGGGATGTGCACTACGTGACGCACTGGTCGGTGTGGCTCGACGTGCAGATCACGGCGCGGACGCTGGGGCAGGTGCTGCGGCCGCCGCGGACGGCGTTTTGAGCCGTGGGCGCTACAGGTTTTTCCGGTAGGTGATGCCGTTGGCGTCGGAAAACGTGAGCACATCCGAGGCGACTTTCGCGAGGCGGACGCCGAGGTTTCGATCGACGAGGTCGTTCACCTTGTAAACGCGATCATTCATGAGCACGCGACTGTCGTCGCCGGAGGAGCGCACGCCGCTGACGCGGAGGGCGTCGACGAAACGCTGGACGCGCTCATCGGGTCCGGGTGGCGCGGCGGTGGCGGGCGCGGGTGTGGCGGGGGCGGCGGGCGCGGAGGCGACCGGCGCTTTTTCGGCGGCGGCGGGTGCGGAAGCGGGAGCGCCGGGCGGAGTCGCGGTTGCGGGCGGTGTCGCCGCCGACGTGGCGGCGGGAGTCGCGGGGGTGGTGGCAGGCGAAGTGGCGGGCGGCGTGACGGGCGCAGCCGTCACCACGGGCGCGGCGGTCGCGCCCGTCGCGGGTGGACGAGCAGCGGCGTCCGCGACGGCGGGCCTCTCGGCGATCGGCGTCGGCGTTGCGGTGGTTGGAGTCGCGGGTGTCGTCGCGGTCTGACCGGCCGCGGGAGACTGTGGCGGTGGCGACACGAGCGGCGCGACGACGAGGGACGGCGCGGGTTGGGTCGTGGGCGGCGGTTGCGGGGCGGCGGGGGATTTCGCGGCGGGCGGCGGCGATTTTTTTTCGGCGGGCCGGTTAAAGAAAATCACCGTGATCACCATCGTGGCGACGATGAGGGCGACGCCGCCGACGACGAGGAGGACGAGGTGTTGGGCGCTGCGTGGCTGGGCGCGTCTCGCGACGGGGCCGCCGCCGGGCACGGGCGGGGCGTCCGTCGGATCGGAGGTGCGTTGGCGTTGCGCCTTCTTGAGGGCTTCGTTGATAAGGCTCATGGGCGCGGCGTCAGTCGGTGAGTTTTTCCATGTCCTTGGCGGCGCGGCGGACGTCCCAGTAGGAGACCTCGTCGGACTCGCGGATGAAGGCGGAGAGCATGGAGCGGTCGCAAAGATTGTTGACGATGCGGGGCACGCCGCCGCTGGAGCGGTGGATGGCGCGAAGAGCCCACTTCGTGAAACTCGGCCGGCCCTCACCGCCGGCGAGCGAGAGGCGGTGCTGGATGTAGTGCGCCGTGTCGATGGCGGTGAGCGGTTTCAACTCGTAGTGGACGAGGATGCGCTGGCGGAGCTGGCGGAGCTCCTCGCGCGCGAGCACCTCCTTCAACTCGGGCTGGCCCATGAGGACGATTTGGAGGAGCTTTTGTTTGTCGGTCTCGAGATTGGAGAGCAGGCGGATCTGCTCGAGCGTGTCGAACTTCAGGTTCTGCGCCTCGTCGATGATGAGCACGATGTCGCGGCCCTTCGCGATGCGTTCGAGGAGCACGCGGTTCATCTGCGCGACGAGGTCGACCTGACTGCGGGCGAGCTTCGTCTCGCCGAGCTCAGTCAGGATGGCCTTGAGCATCTGCGTCTCGCTGACACGCGGGTTCAGGATGAGCGCGGTGTCGTAGTGCGCGGGATCGAGCTCGTTGAGGAAGCGGCGGCAGAGGGTGGTCTTGCCGCAGCCGACCTCGCCCATGAGCACGATGAAACCCTTCTTCTCGCGCACGCCATACTTCAGATGTTGCAACGCCTCCTGGTGCGTGGGGCTGAGGAAAAGGAAGCGCGGGTCGGGGGTGATGTTGAACGGCATTTCCCGAAACCCGTAGAAGGCCTGATACATGGAGCCGCCACCCTGCGACCCCGAAAAAAAAACGCACGCCAAAACCCGCGTCGCCCCCGGTGCGCGCGCGATTTTTGAATGGGCTTTACTCGCGTGCGGCGCGCGCGTTCATCGGGTGCTCCATTCGTGAACCTGCGCTTCCTCCACATCGGTTTCGCCCTGGTTGTCCTCGCGCTCGGCGGCGGGGCCGCGGCGTTGATCCTCGACGCGCGCGCCGAGCACGCCCACCTGCGCCGCACCGCGGCCGAACTGGACCGCGCGCTCAAGGCGAAGGAGGCGCAGTTGGCGCGGCAGCAGGAAATCCTCCACCGCCTCAAGCATGACCCGGCGTTCGTCGAGAAAACCATCCGCGCCCAGCTCGGGTTCGCGAAGGCCAACGAGTTTGTTTTCCGCTTTGAAGACTAGCGCCCCCGATCCGCTCGTCGAAAAATTCCGCGCCGCCGGCCAGGGCCAGGTGTTCGCGTTTTTCGAGAAACTCCGCCCCGCCGACCGTCGCCGCCTCCTCGTCGAGGCCGCCGAAGTAGATCTCGCCGAGATCGCTCGGCTCAACCGCACGCTTCTCGGCGCCGGTGGCATCGGCGGCATGGACCTGCGCGGCCTGCGTCCCGCGCCCTACGAACCGCGACCCGAAAACGGCGGCGACGCCGCCGCGTGGGCCGCCGCGAAAACCGCCGGCGAGGCCGCGCTGCGCGCCGGTCGCGTCGCGGCCTTCACCGTCGCCGGTGGCCAGGGCACGCGCCTCGGCTACGACGGACCGAAGGGCACTTTTCCCGTCACTCCGGTGCGCGCGAAATCGCTCTTCCAAGTCTTCGCCGAAAAAATCCGCGCCGCCGGCGCGCGCTACGGCCGTCCGCTGCACTGGTTCATCATGACGAGCCATGCGAACCACGCCGCGACCGAGGCGTTTTTCGCGGAGCACGGGCACTTCGGCCTCGACCGCGCGCGCGTGCATTTTTTCCGCCAGGGCCGGATGCCCGCGGTCGGCTTCGACGGAAAAATCCTCCTTGAAACCAAATCCTCGCTCGCGCTTTCGCCCGACGGCCACGGCGGCTCGTTGCGCGCGCTCGATCGCAGCGGCGCGCTCGACCTGATGGCCCGCGAGGGCATCGACACCATCAGCTACTTCCAGGTCGATAACCCCCTCGTGCGCTGCATCGACCCCGCGTTCCTCGGCTGGCACCTCCTGCGCCGCTCCGAGATGTCGAGCAAGATGGTCCCCAAGGCCCACGCCGGCGAAAAGGTCGGCCTCTTCTGCCGGCTGCGCGGGAAAACCGTCGTCGTCGAATACTCCGAGCCCGCCCTCCAACCCCGCCTCGCCCTCGTCGACCGCGCGACGGGCGCGCTCCGCTACCGCGCCGGCAGCATCGCGCTGCACGTGCTCGATCGCGAGTTCGTGCGCCGCATGGCGCGCGGCGCGGACGCGCTGCCCTTTCACCGCGCCGACAAGAAAATCGCGACCATCGACGCCGCCGGCCGCCCCGTGCAACCGGCCGCGCCCAACGGCGTGAAGTTCGAGCTCTTCGTCTTCGACGCGCTCCCCTTCGCGCGCCACCCGGTCGTGATCGAGACGCCGCGCGCCGACGACTTTTCCCCTGTAAAAAACGCCGACGGGGCCGACTCCCCCGCCACCTGCCGCGCCGACCAGCTCCGCCAGTTTGCGCGCTGGCTGCGCGCGAACGGCGCACGCCTGAAGACCGACGCCACCGGCCTCCCGCCGCACGCCCTCGAGGTCTCGCCGCTCTTCGGCTACGACGAGGATTCGTTCGCCGACGCCTGGCACCGCTTGAAACCCAAGCCGAAAATCACCGCCGATTTTTACCTCGGATGAGTTAACTCGCCGCTCCGTGTTAATCGCCTTCTGTCTCTCCGCATGACGCCGACCCTCCATCGCCTCCACGCCGCCGCCGCCGCCGGAAAAATTCTCCCGGCCACCGCGCAAAACATCGCCGCCTTCCTTGCCGCCGGCCTCCCCGCGTGGGCCGAGGCCAGCATCGCCGAACTCGTCACCCGCGAGCAGTGGGGCGAACTCAACGACCGCTTCTACCGCTTCCTCGAATTCGGCACCGGCGGGATGCGCGGCCGCACCATCGGCGTCGTCCCCGCCGCCGCCGAGACCGGCGCGCTCAGCGCGACCGGCTCGCCCGCGCACGCCGCCGTCGGCGCGAACATGCTCAACGACTTCACGCTCATCCGCGCCGTCGTCGGCCTGTTCCGCTACACGCAGCGCTACCTCGCCACCCGCGCCATGTCCGCGCGCCCCCGCTTTGTCATCGCGCACGACGTGCGGCATTTCTCGCGGCACTTCTGTGAACTCGCCGCCTCGACCTGGACGCGCCTCGGCGGCGAGGCCTTCATCTTCGACGGCCCGCGCCCGACCCCGCAGTTGAGTTTCTCCGTGCGCTGGCTCAAGGCCCACGCCGGTGTCGTGATCACCGCCAGCCACAACCCGCCCCACGACAACGGCTTTAAGGCCTACTTCGACGACGGCGCGCAGGTCGTCCCCCCGCACGACAAGGCCATCGTCGCCGAGGTCAACGCCGTCCCCCTCGCCGACCTCGCCGCCTTTCTGTCCCCCGATCTCACCGGCGTCACCCACCTGGGCCGCGACGCCGACGACGCCTACCTCGCCGCCGCCGCCGCCGCCGTGATTGATCCGACGGTGTTTCGCAAGACGTCCCTCTCCGTCGTCTTCACCAACATCCACGGCACCGGCGCCGTCCACTCGCTCCCGCTCCTCATCCACGCCGGCTGCCACGTCACGCCCGTGCCGGAGCAGTTGAATTTCGACGCGCTCTTCCCGACGGTGAAATCGCCGAACCCGGAAAACGCCGAGGCCCTCGCCCGCGCCGTCGCGCTCGCTGAAAAGGAAAACGCCGACGTCGTCCTCGCCACCGATCCCGACGCCGACCGCATGGGCGTCGCCGTCCGCAACCGCGCCGGCCAGATGGAACTCCTCACCGGCAACCAAATCGGCGCGCTCCTCACCGACTACCGCCTCACCAAGTTCAAGGAGCTCGGCTGGATCCCGCGCGCCGGCAGCGACCGCGTCGCGATCGTGAACACCTTCGTCACCACCGCGCTCCAGGACGCCATCGGCCGCGCGCACGGCGTGAAAGTCATCAAGACCCTCACCGGCTTCAAATGGATCGCCGGCAAGATCGGCGCCTACGAACGCCGCCTCTGCGCCGCGATGGGCGCCGGTTTCAACTACGACGCCACGCCCTTCGCCGAGCGCGCGCAACTGCTCCAGCAACACAGCGTGTTCTACGCTTTCGGCTGCGAGGAAAGCTACGGCTACCTCCCCAACGATCTCGTGCGCGACAAGGACGGCAACTCCGCCTGCCTCATGTTCGCCGAGCTCTGCGCGTGGGTGAAACTGCGCGGCCTCACCGTCCCCGATTACCTCGACGAAATCTACCTCCGCCACGGCTTCTACCTCGAGGGCGTGATCAACATCTACTACGAGGGCGCGAGCGGCAGCGCGAAAATCAAGCGCATCCTCGAAACCTACCGCGCGCGCCCGCCGGCCGCGTTTGGCGACGTGCGCGTGACGCGCTTCGATGATTTCGGCGTCTCCGAATTCCGCGACGCCGACGGCGAACTCATCCCGAAACAGGATCTCTATCTCGTCACGCTCGCCAACGGCTACTCGTTCGCCGCGCGCGGCAGCGGCACGGAGCCGAAGATGAAGTTCTACCTCTTCGCCAACGAAACCGTCGCCACCGCCGCCGAGCTGCCCGCCGTCAAGACGCGCGTCCGCGCCACGCTCGACGCGCTGATCAAGCTGATCGACGCCGACGCCCGCGCGCGTGCAGAAAGCTGAGATGAGGCGAGCGCGCGGCGCCAACGCCTTCGTCCTCGGCGCGCTCGCGCTGGCCGCCACCTCGATCTTTTTCTCGGCGGATCGCTCGCCGCGCGAATTTCCCGTCTTCGCTCCCGGCGCGCCGCGCTGCCCGATCATCGTGCCGGCGGCGGCGAGCGACGCCGAACTCGCCGCCGCGCAACTCGTGCGTGAGACCTTCGCCGCCGCCGCCGGCCGCGGTGTGTTTCCCCTTGTCCACGAAGGCGGCGTCGGCGCGAGCCGCGGCATTTTCATCGGCGAAACGCGCCGCGCCGCTGCGCACGTCGCGTCGCCGCCACCGCGCCGGCCGCCGTTCGATGACGAGTATGCCGTCGCCGTTTCGCGCGACGCCGTCGTCTTGCGCAGCGCCCGCCCCGCCGCGATCGAGCAGACGGCGGCGTGGTGGTTGGAGGAGCGGCTCGGCGCGCACTGGTTCATGCCCGGGCCGCTCGGCGCCGAGGTGCCGCGCCGCGCGGAGCTGCGGCTCGCGCCCGGCGAGGCGCGGTGGCGGCCGGCGTTTCTCTCGCGCGATTTTGGTCTGCGCGGCGCAGACGCCTCCGGCGCGTGGGCGCGCGCCAACCTCCTCGAGGCCCGCATCGAGCACAACCACAGCTACTGGCGGATTTTTACCCGCGAAGACGTGGCGGCCAAACCGCAACTCCTCCCGCAACGCGGCGGCGCCCCGCTGCGGATCGGCGACGCCACGGGCCAACGCTGGCAGCCCAACCTCGCCGCGCCCGAGACGGTCGCGCACGCCGCCGAGTTTATCATCCGCGAGTTCGACGCGCAC
>JBEANZ010000391.1:0-6937 GCA_041165185.1 Verrucomicrobiota bacterium
CGAGTCGGTGACCTACATCGTCCAGCGCGCCGAATCACTCGTGAGCTTGTGCTACCTGGTCACGCTCTGGTGCTTCATCCGCTCGGTCGAGCCGGGCGCGGGAAAACATTGGACATGGCTGGCGTGGGCCGCGTGCCTGCTCGGCATGGCCGCGAAGGAGGTCATGGTCACCGCGCCGCTCGTCGTGCTGCTCTACGACCGCACGTTTGTCGCCGGCACGTTCGCCGCCGCGCTCCGCACGCGACGCGGCTACTACGCTGCGCTCGCGTCCACGTGGCTGCTCCTCGCGTGGCTCGTGCTCGGCGCGGGTGGCGCGCGTGGCACTGCCGCGGGCTTCGGTCTCGGCGTCTCGCCGTGGAGCTACCTGTTGAAACAGGCCGAAGCCCTCGCGCTCTACCTGCGCCTCTCGCTCTGGCCGCACCCGCTCGTGCTCGACTACGGCACCGCCGTCGCGACTTCGCTCACGGAGGTCTTTCTCCCTGGCCTGCTCGTCGTCGTGCTGCTCGCGCTCACCGGCTGGGCGCTCGTGCGCCGGCCGCGCGCGGGATTTTTCGCCGCGGCTTTTTTTCTCCTCCTCGCGCCGAGTTCGAGTTTCGTGCCGCTCGTCACGCAAACCATCGCCGAGCACCGGATGTATCTCCCGCTCGCCGCGCTGCTCGCCCTCGCCGTGCCGTTCGCCGCGGGCCGGCTCGGCGCGTGGGCGCCGGCGACGTTCGCCGCCCTCGCCCTCGCCCTCGCCGCCACCACGATCGCGCGCAACGCAACCTACCGCGACGCCTTCACCCTCTGGTCCGCCAACGTCGCCGCCTACCCGTCCGCCGCGCGCGGCCACGTCAACCTCGCCCTCGAACTCCAACGCGCGGGCGATTTCTCCTCTGCGGAAGACCACTTCGCCCGCGCCATCGCGCTCCAGCCCGGCTACGTCGCCGCGCATTTCAACAGGGCCGTCGCCCTCCTCGATCAAGCGCGCCCCGCCGACGCCCTCGCGCAACTCGATCTCGCCGCGCGCCACGCCCCGCCCGGCCAGACCGCGCTGCGCCTCGACCACGCCTACGCCGAGGCTCACGTCCAACTCGCCCGCCTCGCCGAGCGCGCCGGCGAGATGGCCGACGCCGAAAAGCAACTCCTCCTCGCCCTCCGCCACGCGCCCGCCGACGCCGCCGCGCACGCGCGCCTCGGCCTCCTCCTCGCGCGCACCGAGCGCCCCGCCGCCGCCGAGCCGCACCTGCGCGCCGCCCTCGCCGCCGATCCCGTCGACGCCGATTCGTTCGCGAATCTCGGCAACACTCTCCTCCTCCTCAACCGCCCGCGCGAAGCCATCGCGTGCTACGAACAACTCCTCCGCCTGCGCCCCGCCGACCGCCGCGCGCAGGAAAATCTCCAGCTCGCCCGCGACGCGCTGCGCCCCTAAGCGCGCCCGCGCGTGCCGGTCCGGCGTAGCGGCGGGCGTCCCCTCCCGGCCGACTCAGCGTCTGCCCATTCGCGCAACGACACGTCCGTCGCCGCCCGGTAGTAGGGCAGGGTCTCCGACCCGCCCCTTCGCGCGTTACGCGTCCGGGCGGAGGGCGGGTCAGAGACCCTGCCCTACTCCGGACCGCCTGCTCACTCGTAGCTACGAACGTGAGCGAGTGGACCCGCGGCCATGAAAACCCGGCGGGCAGGGACGCCCGCCGCTACGCCTCTACGACCGCAACGCCGACTACGCCGCTTCCTGCCGCTGCGCCGCGCCCGCCGCTACGCCTACTCCTTCGGGGTCAGCCGCGCGATGCGTTCGCGGAAGAGCACATACACCGCGCCGTCCGGCCCGCCGATCACGTGGCGGATGCGGTTCGCGTCGGTCTCGCCCTTGAAGATCACTTCCTGACTCACGAGTTTGTTACCGTTGATCTCGAGGCGGCGCAGCTCCTTCGCCGCGAGCGACGCGACGAACAAACTGTTTTTCCATTTCGGAAAAAGATCGCCCGAGTAAAAACTCGCGCCGCACGGCGCAATCGACGGCAGCCAATACGTGACGGGTTGCTCCATGCCGGCCTTCGCGGTGCCTTCGCTGCCCGCCATCGGCGTGCCCGGATAATCCATCCCGTAGGTGATGACCGGCCAGCCGTAGTTGCGGCCGGGCAACACGAGGTTCGCCTCGTCGCCGCCGCGCGGTCCGTGCTCGAGGTCGTAGAGATCACCGGTGCTTGGATGGATCGCGAGGCCCTGCGGGTTGCGGTGGCCGTAGCTCCAGATCGAGGGGAGCGCCTTGGCGTCCTTCAAAAACGGATTGTCGGCGGGCACGGTGCCGTCGTCGTTGAGGCGGTGAACTTTGCCCATGGCGACGCCGAGATTCTGCGCGTTGGCCCCGGTGCCGCGTTCGCCGATGGTGAAGAAAATGTGGCCCTTGCCATCAAACGCGATGCGGCCGCCGAAGTGGACGCCGCCGCCCTTGGGATACATTTCCACGGGCGCCTGAAAAATCGTCTGCGACTCCGTGAGAGCGTTGCCCTTGATCTTGCCGCGCACGATGCGCGTGAGGCTCACGGGCTGCCCGTCGCGCGTCTGCGGATCGCTGAACGCGAAATACACCCAGCCGTTCTTCGCGTAGTCGGGATGCGGCACGACATCGAGGAGCCCGGCCTGGCCGCCGGTGTCGACCGCCGGCACACCGATGAGCGGACGCGCCGCACGCTTGCCCTTGTCGATCAGGTAGGCGTAGCCGAGTTTCTCCGTGACGATGGCCTTGTCGGCGCCGAGAAACGCGAGCGACCACGGCTCGACGAGATCGCCGACCCAGGTCTCGACGTGGAAATTGTGCTGCGCGCTCTTGCCGTCGAAGGAGTCGGGCAGTTTCTCGATCTTGATCGCGCCGCGCTTGAAGAGGAACTGCTGCTCGCGGATGTAGATCACCATCGAGCGGATGTCCTTGTCGCTGAGCACGGCGCCCCACGGCGGCATTTCCTTGAGCGGGTAGCCCTCCTTGATGCTCTTCGCGATGCTCTCGTCGTCGTTGCCGTGGAGAAACGTGTCGCCGAGGAGCGACGGCACCTTGTTGTTGCCGGGCGTCATGCCGCCCTCGAGTTTCGGGCCGTGGCAGTTGGCGCAGAGCTGGGTGAAGGTTTCGGTGATCTTACCGGTCGTGCGCACGTTCTGGGCGACGGCGAGCGAGAACGGCGCGAGGGCCGCGGCGAGGGTGAGGAGGGAGGTGGGGCGCATGGGAGACGCCGAGAAAACCCGCCGCGCTTCCCAACGCAATCCGCCGTTCGCAGAATCTGCCGGACGCTACGACGGCCACGCCGAGCCCGGCGCGCCGAACCGCGTGCCGGGCGGAAACTCGAGGCCGAAATAGCGCGCGAGCACATCGAGTAACTCCTCCGGCGTGGCGACTTCGCGCCGCTCCACCCGCCCATCCATGTGCCGGATGACGAACTCGCGGTTGAGCATCGCGTAGCGGCAGCGGTCGCCGGCGCGCGCGAGGGTGAGGTTCAGTTTGAAACGCGATTGCGCGTGCGTGCTCGTGAACCAGTTCGCCAGCTCGACATCGATCGCAGGCACCTCGTCGAGGGAGAAAAAATAAACGTCGCTCCACGCATCGCCGAGGCGCGCCTGTTGCGCGCACACCATCCCGCCCGCGCGCGCGAGCGGCACCGCGCGCGCCGGGTCGAGTTCCGCCGGCAGCCGCACGATGCGCCGCGGCTCGACGCCGACCGCTTGCTCGACCTCGAACACAAACTCCAGCGGCTCGATGAGCGACATGCTGCCGAAGCCGACATCGGCGAGAAACCGCCCCTCCGCGCAGTCGACGAGCAACACGAGGTGCGTGACGGAAGTCACGAAGTCCGCCGGGATTTGCCAGCGCACACGCGCCATGCACGGCGTGACGCGAAACCCGAGCGCGCGCAGCACGGCGGCGAAGAGGGTGTTCTGCTCGAAGCAATAGCCGCCGCGTTTCTGGCGGACGAGTTTCTCCTCGATGCCCGCGAGATCGACGCGGATGGGGCGGCCGAGGAGCACGTCGAGATTCTCGTAAGGAATCGCGCGCGCATGATGCGCATGGAGCGCGCGGAGCGCGGCGACCGTCGCGACGCGCGGGCCAGTGTAGCCGATGCGGGCGAAGTAGGCGTCGAGGTCATGGGCGTGGGGTGCGGCGCCGGTGGGCGCCGACGAAGTGGCCGGGGAGGACATCACAGCACGTGCTTACGCTTTTTCCCGAATCCAGTCGTCGATCGCGACGGCGAGGATTTCGAGGGGGACGCCGCCGGTGCGGAGGACGACGTTGTGGAATTCCTTCAGCGAAAATTTTTCGCCGAGCGCGCGCTGCGCTTTCGCGCGCAGCTCGAGGATGCGCAGTTCGCCGATTTTGTAGGCGCACGCCTGGCCCGGCATCACGACGTAGCGCTCCACCTCCGAAACCGGGATGCCGTAGTCGATGGCTTGTTGGCGCGTCCAGTTTTTCGCGTGGAGGCTGGTGTCGACGACGAGGCGGCGGGCGCGGAAGAGTTCGCTGTTGAGCTGGCCGATGGCGCCGAGCGGGTCGCCATCATACCAGTGGTTTTCCGCGGCGAGCCGCTCGGCGTAGAGCGCCCAACCCTCGGCGTGCGCGGGCAAAAATCCAAACACGCGATCACGGCGGAAGCGCGGCAGGCTCTCCATCTCACCCTGGAGCGCGACCTGGAAGTGATGGCCGGGGATCGCCTCGTGGTAAACGAGCGTGCGCATCTGCACGATGTTGAAGGTGGGGCCGGGCAACGGCGCCCAGAACACGCCGGGGCGCGTGCCGTCGGGCGCGGGCGCGGTGTAGTGGGCGGCGGCGTTTTTCTCGGTGAACGGCGGCTCGCGGCGCACCTCGCACGGCGCGCGCGGGCGGAGATCGAAGACGAGGGCGGCGCGTTTCTCGGCGTCGTGCAAAATCTCCGTGTAGCGTGCGATCAACGCGGGCCGCGGGTCGGGCGTGGCGGCGGGTTGCGCGCGGGCGTTGAGCTGCTCGTAGCGCTCCTTCACGGAGCCAGTGGCGAGGCCGGCGTCGCGCAGGAGCGCGTCCATCTGCGCCTCGATGCGCGCGACCTCGCGGAGGCCGAGGTCGTGAATCTCCGCGGGCGCGAGAGCGGTGGTGGTGTTGCGGCGGAGGGCGTTGGCGTAGGCGGCGGCGCCGCCGGGGAGCGACGAGAGGCCGGCGGCATCGGTGGCGCGTGAGAGCTGGGACTCGAGCAGCGCGCGCACGCGGTGGAACGCTGGGAGGATCTGCGCGGCGACGATTTTTTCGGCTGACGCCACGAACGCGGCGCGGTCGGCGGCGGGGAGAATTTTCTCGGGCAACAGCGCGGCGCGTTCGTCGAGCGAGGCGACGAGAACGTTTTGCCGGGGCGCGGGCGCGAGGAAGCGGCCAATCTGGTCGATGGTGGCGGTGAGAATGAACTTCGGCGGGACGAGGCCGCGCGCGGCGCGCTGGGTGGCGAGCGCGAGGCCGGTGTCGAGTTGCGCGGCGACGAGTTCGAGGCGGGCGAGGTAGTTTTCGATGTCGCGGCGATGGCGGACGGGATGCGTCTGGCTGAGGAAATTGACGAGGCCGACCTGGAGGCCGCGGAACTGGTTGAAGACAAAACCGAAGTCGTCGAACGGCTCGCCGGTGACGACGTCGTCGAGTTGCCACTGCACCATGGCGGCGGAGATGCGTTGGGCGCCATCGAGCTGGGTGCGGTCGAATTTTCCGAGTTCGGCGAGTCCGCGCTGCGCGAGCGCGACGCGCGCGGCGCGGGCCGCGGGACCGATGGGCGTGAGGAGACGGTCGAGGGCATCCTGCTCAGCGCCGGAAAAATATTGCTGCGTGGTGGCGGCGGCGGGATTGGCGCGCATCCATTCGGCCGCGAAAGCGTCGGCCCACGCATCAAACGCGTGATCGGCCGCGCGCGCGGGCGGCGTGACGAAAAGCGCAGCGGAGAAAAACGCGGCGAGCGCGAACAACGGGCGGGGGAGTGGCATGGCCGAGGAGTGAGCGAGCAGGGCGGCGAAAAGCAAAAGGGAACGCGGCGGGCGGGCACCGGACCGGGAGTCGCGATTGACCAGAAGTGGGTGAAACGCGGGGGACGCGGAGGGTCGACGCCGAACCACGGAGGAGATGGCCGCAAGAGGCACAAGAAGGCGCAAAAAAAGAAGTCGGGGCGGGCGGGCGGGCGGCGGGGCGAGATCGGTGGTGGGGCGGGAGGCGAATCGGTTTTCTCCGCGTGCTCAGCGCTCTCCGCGTTTCAAACTTGGGTTTGGAAGCGGAAAAAGAAAAAGGCTGCGGCGTGTTGCCGCAGCCTTTGCTGGAGAACGTGGGCTTGGAGCCTCAGCCTTTCTTCATCTGGTGTTTCACGACGGCGCTGTCTTTTTCGTCGACCGGGATGCGCATCCCGTAGAACGAGCGGTAGACGAAGACCAGCGCCACGAGGAAAATCACGCCGCCGAGGAAGTGCTTCGTGACGGGCTCCATCTTCACGGCGATTTCCACGGCGAGGAGGCCGAAGAGGGTCGTGAATTTGATCACGGGGTTCAGCGAGACGGACGAGGTGTCTTTGAACGGATCGCCCACGGTGTCGCCGACGACGGTCGCGGCGTGCAGCGGGGTGTTTTTCATCTTCAATTCCACCTCGACGATCTTCTTCGCGTTGTCCCAGGCGCCGCCGGCGTTGGCCATGAAGATGGCCTGATAGAGGCCGAAGAACGCCATGCCGATGAGGTAGCCGATGAAGAAAAACGGATCGAAAAACGCGAGCGAGAGCGCGAAGCAGAAGATCGCGACGAAGATGTTGATCATGCCCTTCTGCGCATACTGCGTGCAGATTTTCACGACTTCCTTCGAGGCCTCGGTCGCGGCGGTGGCGGCGTCGAGCTTCATGTTGTCCTTGATGTAGACGACCGCGCGGTAGGCGCCGGTGACGACGGCCTGCGTGCTCGCGCCGGTGAACCAGTAGATCACCGC
>JBEANZ010000392.1:0-5445 GCA_041165185.1 Verrucomicrobiota bacterium
TCATAGACGGACCGATCCGCGGTGCCGGGCACAATGTAGAGCGGCAAACCTTGCGATCCGAGGACGGAGAACCGCCGCATGATATCGGTGCCGCTCTGCAAATACCGCAGCGTGCTGTTGCCGCCGCTGAAAGGATTCGTCGGGAGGGCAGTGCCGGTTACGGCGTTGTTCGTTTTCGTAACCGTGAAGGACTGGATGCGGCCGTTGTCCACAATCACGGTCGGATGGGCGTAGAAAGTGTTGTAGCCGCCAATCAGCCCGGCGGGAAAGGCCGAGAGCGCGGTCGTGACACCGGTCGCAATCGTGATCGGCGCAGAGGTATCGGAGGTGAATGGGCCGGCCTTCGTGCCGTTGGCAAAGGTGACAATCTGGGTGGTCGGATCCCAAGTGGGGCTGCCACCGGCTTTCCATTCCGTGGTGGTGTCGCGTGGCGTGATGGAATTCGGACGCCGGTAATCGTCACGGTAACGCTCAGCTGTGGCGCGAATCGTCGTGTTCTTGAAAGGCCGCGCGAGGAGCGTGGCGAATTCGCGGTGGATCCGCTCGGAGGAGGGTTTGCGCTCGAAACCTTTGCTCTCCCTTACGCCGGCGACGCGGAGAGCGAGCTTTCCGGGCAGGAGGGGCGTGTTGATGTTCAGGCTCTCGCGATGACCGCCGTAGCTGTCGAACCGCACGTCGGCGCTGTAGCTGCGGCGCTCCACATTGGCCTGCGTGGGCACAACGTTTACGGTGCCGGCGGCGGCACCGAGGCCGAAGAGATTGGAGTTGGGCCCGCGCGAAACTTCGATGGCGGCGACGTTGTAGGGGTCGAAGGGAATGGCGTTGTTCGTCGCGAAATTGCCGAACGCGGTGTTGACGCCGAGCCCGCTCGTGCCGGCGGCGCCGAGGCCGCGGATGCGGTTGGACTGTTGGGGATTCGAAGACACCTGGTCGCCGACACCACCCGTGCGGTTCCGAACGAAGCCCGTAAAGTTATCCGTGCCCTCGGTGCTGGCCTCGTAGCGAAACACGTCGTTGATATCGAGCAGGCCGAGGTCGGTCATCTGCTGCTTGGTCACGACCGTGATCGAGCTGCCGAGGTCTTCGAGTTTCGAATTGAGGCGCGTGCCCGAGAGGGTGTTGAGGGCCTGATAGCCGCGGTCGGAATCGGCCGCGACTGAGAAGGGCGAGAGGACGACGAGTTCCTCCTTCGCGGGCACCGGCGCCGCGGTGCCGGGCTTGGTGGCGAGAGCGGGGGCCGTCTGCGCGAGCAGGCGTGAGGCGGCGAGCGCGAGGAGAGTCGCCGTGGCACAGGCGAACGTGCGGCCAAAACGCGGGGACAAGGCGGGGTTGGTTTTCATCTTGGGTTGGGTTGCGAAGTTTGCTTCAGGAGAAAAAGGAACGGGGGCCGGCACGGCGCATGGGGCGATGCGGAGCGAGCCTCACGGAGATTTCAGCAATTGGTCGAAGGTCGCTTGGAAGTGCTCGAAAGACTTCAGGCCTGCAATGGTGATTTCAGTGCGCTCGCCGCCCGCGCCAATCTTCGTGACACGAAACGTCGGCGTGCCGCGCGACTTGAGGCGGGCGTAGTCGGCGAAATCGGCGGCCACGGCGTTGCGCAGCGCGCGGTCGCGCAGGCCGGCCTCCAAGTCGGCGCGGTCGATGAGCGGGCTTTTCGTGACGAGGTCCGCGAGAAAACTCGGCGGCCGGTTCGCCACCGCGAAGAGGTGGTCGAGCAGTTCCCAGTATTTTCCCTGCCGCTGCGCGCAGCGCGCGATCGTGAAGATCTGGGAATGCTGATCGGAGGGATCGTCGGAGGCGTTGAGCATCGTCCACTGGACCTTGCCGGTGTCGATGTAGGCGGCGCGCAGCTGCGGGAAAATCTTCTGGTGAAACTCGCGGCAGTGCGCGCACTTGAAACTCGAAATCTCGACGACGACGATCGGCGCGGTTTCCTTTCCCAACACCGGCCGGTCGCGCAGATCGAGCGGCGCGCGCGGCACGGGCTCGGCGGCAAGGGCGGCGAGCGCGACGAACAACGAGACGAGGAGCGGGCACCAGCGCATGGTGTGAGTTCTGGGTCGGACTAATTCAGTTGAACCACGGATGGACACGGATGCTCGGAACAAGCCCTGGCGGGCACGCCGGCGGTGGTCGACCCCACGCTCGGCAAGGCGGTTGGAGCGACGATGACTGGGCTTTCCCTCTGAATCCGTGTTCATCCGTGTCCATCCGTGGTTTCATTCTGGTTCGATGCGGCCTCAGAATTTCGTCCGCACGCCGAGGCGGAACATCCGGCCGACTTGGTCGAACAATCCCGGATCGGTCGGCAGCGGCGTCGCGCCGCCGGTGCGCGGGGCGTAGGTCGGCGCGCGGTCGAGGAGGTTGGCGATGTTGAGGTAGATTTCCGTCTCCCACGTCTGGCGGAACTTCGGCAGGCGATAGGTGAGCTGGCCGTCGAAATACGCGGTCGAGGGCACGGCGAGGTAGTCGGTGTTCACGCCGAGCGTGCGGGTCTTGTCCCACGTCATCCGGCCGATGTAGCGCAGCTGCACGAAGCTCGCGAACGCGTTGCGCGCGTGGTTCAGCGACAGGGTGCCGCGGATGTGCGGCATCGCGGAGGCGCCGGACGCCGCGTTGGCGAGGCCGTTGCCCGCAAAGTTGATCGTCGGGGCGAGCGGCGAGACGCGGGAATACTCGTCGATGTAGCCCGCGACCGCGCGCACGGTGAGGTTGCCGGGACGCGTGTTGGAAAACCACGTGTTGAGCGGGACGCGGTAGCTCGTCTCGAAATCGACGCCGCGGGAAAATTCCGAGTTGAGATTCACCGACGAGGTCTGCGTGCGGACGACCGCGCGCGGGCTCGCGTTGGTCGCGCCGCGAAGGACGAACGCGCAGAGCGGCGAGGCGGGGTTGAGGTCGCACTCGCGCACGGCGTCCTGGCCGCCGGCCACGAAGATCGCGTCGGAGATTTTCGTCGTGTAGAAATCCACGGCGAAACTCGCGCCCTTCAGCCACGCGGGCTGATAGACGAAGCCGATGACAGCCGAGCGCGCGACCTCGGGCTTGAGCGCGAGGTTGCCGATGTTGAGGTTGGGCACGGCCTGAAACGTGAGGCCGGTGCCGCCGGGGAAATTGTCGCTGATGTTCCCGTTGGTCTGGCGGCCGGCGGAGAACAGCTCGTTGATGCTCGGCGCGCGGATGTCGCGGGAGCGCGAGGCGCGCACGCGGAGATCGGGGTTGAGCTGCCAGACGACGCCGGCCTTCCACGTGTTGGCGTCGCCGCTCGTGGAGTAGTGCGTGTGCCGCGCGGCGAGACTGGCGGTCACTTTTTTCGCGAGCGGCAGGTCCTTGATGAGCGGGACCTGCGTTTCGACGAACTCCTCCATGATCGTGTAGTCGCCGGCGAAGGGCTGGTTGTTCGCGAGTCGGTAGCCGCCGGCGATCGAGGTCGGGTCGGTGACGGTCGAGGACTTGAGTTTGCGCCACTGCGCGCCGGCCGCGACGCCGAGCGGGCCGGCGAGCAACGTGAAGAGACTGCCCGTGATTTTTGTGTCCGCGACGTTCTGTGACGAGGTCTCTTTGAATTGCGTGGTGCCCATTACGAAATCGAGCGCGGCCGACGAGGGCGCGCCTGCGCCGAAGGGATTGAAGGCCACGGCGCCGGGATTCGCCGCCAGCGCCCGCGGCACGATCTGGCCGCCGACGAGCACCGCATCGGCTGCGACGGCCATGCGCGCGGTGATGAGATTGTTGGTGATCGGGATCGCGATGTCATTCGTGCCCCACTGGAACGAGCTCTCCCAATTCCAGTCGCCGAGCTTCGCCATGAAGCCGACGAGCACGCGGCGGTTCTTGTCGTTCACGTGCGACTCCGTCAGCCCGCGCTCGAGCGTGAGCCGGTTCATCGTGAACGCCGTAACGCCGAGCGACGTCATGCGCGCCACGAGATCGGGCGCGGCCTGCGCGAGGAAGGCGTTGTCGCGCTGGATCGTCAGCGCGTGCGTCGTCGGGCTGTTTTGTTGGTCCATCTGCGTTTCGCTGTAGGAACCCTCGGCGAAGAGCGTGACATTCGGGATGACTTTGAAATCGGAGCGCGCGAAGAAATTTTTTCGCGTCAGTGGCCGCAGGATTTCCTGCGACGTGCCGAGGCGAAAGCCGTCGCCGCCACTCTGAAAACCGTTCGCCGTGCCGACGGTCGTCGAGAGCCGGCCGTAGTCGTAGGGGCTCTGCGTGCCGCCGGGGCCGAACTTGACGCCGCGAATCAGTGCGTTGTTCGCGGCGGTGCCGCCGACGCCGTTGACCACCAAACCGCCGGTCGTGAACGGCGAACGGATGTCCGTCGCGCGCACGAGCTTTGTCGTGTTCGTGGGATCGGGGATCTGGTTGGTTTCCTCGCGGCGGAAGGCGCGGCCGTCGCCGTTGATGCCCTTGCTCACGGCATACTCGCCGTTGAAGACGAGGTGGCCGCGGCCGCCGAGGTAGTCGGTGCCGTAGGTCACGGAGCCCTTGTATTCCTTGTTGTCGCCCTTCTGCGACTGGCCGACGACGACATCAGATTTGAAGCCGGTGAATTCCTTGTTGAGGACGAAATTCACCACGCCACCGACGGCGTCCGAGCCATACGCGGCCGACGCGCCGCCGTTCACCACGTCAACGCGATCGACGAGGCCCTGCGGGATGAGGTTGGCGTCGATCTGGCCGGTGGGGCCGCTGGGCGTGAAGCGCCGGCCGTCGAGCAACGTGAGCGTGCGCGTGACGCCGAGCGCGCGGAGGTTGAGAAAATTCGCGCTGCTGTTGCCGGTGCCGCCGCCGTTCGTCTGCCCGCCGCCGGGCGCGATCGCGGGGAGTTGTTTGAGGCCCTCCGCCATGTTGATGGGCGCGACGGCGAGGAGATTTTCGTAGCTCACGACGAGCACGGGCGTCGGCGCGGTGAACGTGCTCGCGCCCTTGATGTGCGAACCGGAGACGTTGAAGGTCTCGAGCTTGACGGTCTCTTCGGCCTTGGCGTCGGCGGGAATTTTCGCGGCCGCCGGCGAGACGGTCTGGGCGCGCGCCGTCGAGAGGAGCGCGAGCAGCGCGACGGAAGCGGTCCAGCGAAATGCCAGAGGCGAGCAATGGGAGCGGGTTTTCATGAGGGCGGGTCCTGGTTGTCTGGCAAAAAATCAGCGGGCGACGGCGGCGGGTGAATTGCGCGCGATGCGGAAAAGCGCGGCGGGCGTCGTCTGCAAAATCGCTGCGCGCTCCGTGGGCTTGGTGATCCACTGGTCGAACTCGGCGCGCACGGCGGCGTAGCGCACGGCGCGCTCGAACTGCGTGTGCGGCCAGTCGCTGCCCCAGAGGAGCCGCTCCGCGCCAAATGCATCGCGCGCTAGCGGCACGGCGGCAGCGGCGATCTTCTCGCCGACGCCATCCGCGCCGTTGCGGTAGGAGCCGGAAAGTTTAAGCCAGAGCCGGCGCGACGCG
>JBEANZ010000393.1:0-5760 GCA_041165185.1 Verrucomicrobiota bacterium
GGCGGAGTCTCTGACCCGCCCTCAGCCCGCACACTCAGCCGGCAAAAGGGCGGATCAAAGACCGCACCCTACCGCCAAAAGTCCTCCGTCAAATCCGCGCGCGGCCTTCGACTATTCCCTCACAAATCCACCGGGTCCGGCTGCGCCTTGGCCCACGCCTCCTGCTGCCGCATCAATTCCTGAAAGCGCGGGTCGCGCCGAATCGGCGCGAAATCGAAGTCGTAGCGGAGGCTAAATGGAAAATGGAGGCCGCTCGCGGCAAACTCGCGCAGCAACGCAATCGCTTCGTCCGCCTTGCCGAGCAGCGCATAGGGCATTGGCGCGTGGGTCGCAAACCCTTGCAGCCGCTGAAAGTTGTTTTGCACCAACTGACTCTCTCGCCGCCATTCCTCGAGCGCGGCCAGCGCCGCGTCGCGATGCCCCAGCATGATTTCAGCCGTGATGAAAATTCTTCGCGTCCACGACCCGCGATTGTCGCGTTCGAGTTCCTTCAACGCGGTGGCGCCGATCTCCGCCGCCAGGCGACGGGCCGCATCTTCGCGTCTCAGGGCAACCAACCGGCTGAGAACCGCGGCGGCACCGCGACCTCGCCCCTCCCCGTCAGTCGCAACCGCCATCAGGTCGCTCTCCACTTCGCCGGCGAGCGCCCGCGCCTCATTCTGGCGATCCATGGCCAGCAACAAATCGATGCGCAGCATCTTTTTATTCGTCGAATCGGCCGCCGCGCGGTCCAACAGCCTGAGTGCGGCCGCCGGCCCCCGCCAGATCAGGCGCAAACCGATCCGATCGGCTGAATAGCTTTCTTGCAGCGCCTCCGCCCGGGCGAGCAGTCGATCCGCCTCGGCATAGTCGCCCTTGCGCCAGAAAATGTCCGCCGCGTGGCCCCGGATGTAGACGGCGTTGTTCGGATCGAGCCGCACCATCTCGCGCGAGAAACGAAACGCCTCGTCCCACTGCCCGAGGTCGCGCGCCACGAAGGCCTGGTTATTGCGCAATTCCGCCGTGGCCGGCTGCAACGCCTCCGCGCGACCGAGATCACGCTGCGCCGCCGTGTAATCCGATTTTACGCGCCGCTCCCAGTTGGCCCGGACGATGAGGGCCTCGGGAAGATTCGGCTGGAGTTCCAGCGCCCGGTCGATCAGGGCGCGGGTTTCGGCGACCAGTTCGGGACTGCGGTCGCGACCCAAAGTATAGCGGAAGAACTTCGCCTCCGCGAGCGACGCCACGGCCAGCGCGAAGGCCGGGTCGAGCGCCACCGCCTGCTCGAGGAGCTTGGTGGCTTCCGCACGCGAACCTCGTGCTTGGGCGGCCCGGCCGCGCAGGTAGGCGTCGTAGGCCTCGGGGTTCTTCGTCAGCACGGCCACCGGCGCCGTGGTGGTGCGGCGGGTGAGTTTCGCGACGACGGCGCGCGCCACCTTTTCCTGCAGCGCGAAGATGTCCGTGAGTTCCTCCGTGAACGTGCCAAGCTCCTCGCTGGAGTTGTCCGCGGGTCGCGCGAGCGTCACGCGGATGCGCACGCGGCTGCCGACGCGCTGCACGCTGCCCTCGACGAGGCGGGAGACGTTGAGGGCCTTGGCAATTTCCGCCGCGGCGACGGTCCGGCCCTTGAACGAAAAACACGAGGTGTTGCCCGGCACGGTCAGGTCGCGCTCGCGCCGCAGCGCGCCGAGCACCTCTTCGGTGAGTCCGTCGGAAAAATATTCCTGCTCCTTGTCGCCGCTGAGATTCGCGAACGGGAGGACGGCGACGGACTTGGCATCGGCGACGGCAAGAGTCGTGGCTGAGGCGTCCCGCCTCAGTTCAGGTCCCGGCCCCGAGGCCGGTCGCCTCGGCCACAGCGCAACGCCCGCCACGAGCACCACCGCCGCACCGGCCGCAATCCATGCCGCCGCTGGGCCGCGACGGCGCGCCCGCAGAGCAACGGGAGCCGCGGCGCCCTCGCCGCGCTGAACGGGGCGAGGGCGCCCCGGCTCCATTCCCGAACCGCCGAGCAAATTTTTCACCCGCGCCACGAATACCGGCGTCGCTTCCCCGCCAGTCAGCCGCGTCCACTGCACGGCGCGGAATTCCCCTGGCACCTTCGCCTCCGCATCGCGCGTGTCGTCGATGACGACTGGCAACAGAAACGTCTTTTCCTCCGCCATCGCGTGCGTGCGCTGCGCCGCGAGCTTCCATTCGACGCGAAAATAACCCTCAAGCCGCGCCTGCGTGTTCGCGGAAATCACCGGCGCGAACAGCACGCACTCCGCGATCTGTTTCCGAATCTTCGCGTCCCACGCGTCGCCGCCGCCCAACTCGTTTTGGTCAAACCACACCTCAACGCCCGCCTCGCGCAACGCCGCCGCAAGCCGCTGCACCTCCGCCGCGTCTTGCGACGCGTAGCTGAGGAAGACCGCCCCGGTTGTGGTTGCTGGCAAACTGGACACGCGCGCGACCATTGCTTCGCCCCGATCCGCCGTCGAGGTCAGAACGTCGGCGGGTCGTGCGCCAAGACGAGGGTGGACATCGGAGCCCGCCCTTCGCTACAGCTACGGCCGACTTTTCTTCCGCGCACTCGTTCCCGTTCCTCCCGCCATGACACTCACTCCCGAGCAAAAAACCGCCGTCGCCGGCTGGGTCGCCGCCGGCGACAACCTCTCCGTCGTCCAGAAAAAACTCACCGAGCACTTCAAGCTCTCGCTCACCTACCGCGACGTGCGCTTCCTCGTCGACGACCTCGATCTCACGCTCAAGGACCCCGCGCCGAAGGTCGACGCCAGCGACGTCACGAAAGCGGCCGTGCCCGCGCCCGCGCCAAAACCGGCGGCGGAAAAACCGGCTGAGAAAAAAGGCTTCTTCGACAAGGCGAAGGAAAAGCTCGGCCTCGCCAAGGACGCCCCCGCCGACGCGGAACTGGCGGAGTTCGAGGAAGAGTTGCCCGCCGCCGCGAGCACGGTCGCCGTCACCCTCGATAAGGCCACGCTGATCCCCGGCGCGGTGGCGAGCGGCAGCGTAACCTTTAGCGACGGCGTGACCGGCCAGTGGATGGTCGACCAATACGGCCGCCCCGGCTTCACCAAAGTCAGCCAGCCCGGCTATCGCCCCACGCCCGCCGACGGCGAGGCGTTCATGCGGGAGCTGGAGCTGGCGCTGCGCCAGCGCGGCTACTGAGGCCGCGCGCCGCACTTCCCGCTTGCCGCGTCCTCGACGCTGCACCCAATTCTCCCGCCCTTCGCCATGACTTCCGCCGCCTACCTGCCGTTCCTGATTCAAGCCGTGCTCGCCGCCGCGATCACCGCCGTGATCATCGGGGCGAGCCACTTCTTCGGCCAACGCGCCAAGGGGTCGAAGATCAAGGACTCCGCCTACGAGTGCGGCATCGCGGCGGAAGGCCTCGTGCACACGCGTTTCTCGGTGAAATTTTATCTCACCGCGCTGCTCTTCATGCTCTTTGATCTCGAGGTCGTGATCCTCGTGCCGTGGACGTTTGTTTACCGCGAGTTCCTCCACGAAAAAATCGCCATCCTCGCGCCGGTGCTCTTCTTCCTCGGCGTGCTCATTTTGGGCTTCGTCTACGAAATCAAGAAAGGCGCGCTGGAGTGGGAAAAATAGCGGCCCGCGCCGCGGGCAAATTCCAAACGCCAAACCTCCAAGTCACAAAAAATCCCAAGAACTTCGGCTGAAATTTGAGTTTTCAGATCTGAGATTTCTTTGGCGTTTGGGCCTTTGGGGTTTGGGGTTTTCAGAAAAAAATGCGTCTCGACAAAATCATCGCCCGCGGCCGCCTCGTCGATCTGCGGAGCCATGATCTGGAGGGGGCGTTGCAGGAGCTGCTGGCGGTGTGCGTCGAGCGGTTTTCCGATTTGAAGCCGGAGCCGTTGCTCAAGGCGCTCCTCGCGCGCGAGAGCACGATGACGACCTACCTCGGCATGGGCGTCGCCCTGCCGCATGCGCGCGTGAAGATGAGCCGCCGCTACGTGCTCGCCATCGGCCGCAGCCGCGCCGGCATCCGACACGACGGCGCGGTGGACGACGAGCGCGTGCACCTGATCGTGATGCTCATCGCGGGGGAAAACGCCCGCGACTACCTCCAGGTCCTCGCCTCGATCGCGCAGCAGGTGAAGGAAAAGACGCTCATCGACAGCCTCGTCAACGCGCGCGATCTCGACGCGCTTTACGAGCAGCTCGTCGGCGGCTTCGGCGGCATCCGGCCGGTGCAGGCGCAGCAGAACCGCGTGAACCGCCTGATGTTTCGCGAGGCCGAGCGCGTGGCGAAAGGCGCGGCGTGCGGCGCCATCATGGTGTTTGGCGACACGTTTGTCGGCGGCGTGGAACGCGGCGCCATCCAGTCGGCGATCAAGACCATCCTCGTCACGCGCAACCCGATCGAGCAGGGGAGCGGGGGGCAGGATTTCGCGGAGACGATCCAGGTGCGGTCGTTTTCGAGCCAGCGCATGGCGCAGCTCCGCAGCGCGATCCTCGTGGCGCTCACGCGCGGCGTGATCCAGTTCACCGACCGCATCTGCTGTCTCGACGGGATGACGGGGAGCAACCAGTTCGACACGCTCGTGGTGATCGACATCGAGCGGGAGTTCCAGGCGCTGCTCACCGGGCAGACGGCGGACCTGTTGCCCGAGGACGTGAAGCCCGAGGTCCTCGAGCGCGTGATCGCGGTGGCGACGGAGCTGGCGGTCGAGGGCCGGGAGGGCCGGCCGGTCGGCTGCCTGTTTGTGATCGGCGACAACGACAAGGTCGCGGGCCTGATCAAGCCGCTCGTGCTCAATCCGTTCTTCGGCTACAAGGAGGAGGAGCGCAACATCCTCAACCCGTTCATGGACGAGACCGTGAAGGAGTTCTCCTCGATCGACGGCGCGTTCATCATCCGGGGCGACGGCGTGGTGGAATCGGCCGGCAGCCTGATTCAGGCGACGGACAGCGACCACGTGTTGCCGAGCGGCCTCGGCAGCCGGCACGCCGCCGCGGCAGCGATCAGCGTGGCGGCGAACTGCATCGCGATCGTCGTCTCGTCGAGCACGAGCCAGGTGACGCTGTTTCGGCGCGGCGTGATGCTGCCGCTCACGGAAAAACGCCGGTGACGGCGCGGGAGAAGTTTGCTGTTGCGCCGGCCGGGGCGCGGCCTTTTCTCTGACCCCTCAACCTTTTCAACACCATGCAAGAACTCGTCACCCTGGAATGCACCGAAGCGAAAAAAGAGGGCAAGCCCGTCTCCCGCTACCTCACGTTTCGCAACAAGAAGACCGTGACGGAGCGCATCGAGAAGAAGAAATACAACCCGCATCTCAAGCGCCACACCCTCCACAAGGAGATCAAGTAAGGCGGCGCGGGAGCGACGACCTCGCGGAGAATAAGGCCGGGCCCGGTGCCCGGCCTTTTTCGTGCCCGCCGGCGGGCGCCCGGGCGGCGAGACGCTATTTACCCTTAGGGCCGTAGCCGGCGAGGGGGCGGCCGTCGTCGCCGAGTTTGCCGGCGGCCCAGAGCACGCCGCGCGCGACGAGGTCGAGGTAGCGGGGGTCGCTCACCGTGGCGTTGTTGTGCCCGATCGTGGTGCTGAAGACGCGGGTCTGCTTCGGGCCGTAGAGGTTGGTCCAGACGATGACGGACTCGGCGTCGGAGGTCTTGCCGTCTTTCGAGGTCACGGTCTGCTTGCCGGTCGCGAGGGCGCGGTGGCCGGGGAAGTTTTTCGGATCCTGCACGTTGTTGTAGAGCTCCTCCTTCATCGTCACCCAGTTTTCGAGTCCCTTGGTGATCGGGCCGCCGGCC
>JBEANZ010000394.1:0-4341 GCA_041165185.1 Verrucomicrobiota bacterium
ATCCTCGCGGCCGACCGCGGCACCGTGACCATCGACGGCGCCGCGATGACCGCGCTCGGCGAGGCGCGACGCGACCGGCTGCGCGCCGAAAAACTCGGCTACATTTTTCAGACCTTCAACCTCCTCCAGGGCTACACCGTCCTCGAAAACGTCGTGCTCGGCATGAGCTTCGGCCCGCGCGGCGCCGACCGCGCGCACGCCCGCGCCGTGCTCGGGCGCGTCGGCCTCGGCCACCGCCTCGATCATTTTCCCCATCAGCTCTCGACCGGCCAACAACAACGGGTCGCGGTCGCGCGCGCCCTCGCGAACCGCCCCAAACTCGTCCTCGCCGACGAACCCACCGGCAACCTCGACCGCAAACACGCCGCCGAGGCGCTCGCGTTGATCCGCGAGGTCTGCCGCGAGGAACGCGCCGCGCTCCTCCTCGTCTCGCATGACGAAATGGTGCTCGGCCAATTCGAGCTGCGCCGCGATTTCGCCGAGATCAACCGCGCGACGACGGGGGCGACACGGTGAAAAAAATCCACACACCAAAGGGCCAAACGCCAAAGCGGCGCGGCCCGCCGCCGATGCGCCCACCCGTGGGTGTTGGGATTTCTTTGGCGTTTGGCCGTCTGGGATTTGGGTTTTCCCCCTCGCGATGACTCTCCCGCTCATCCTCTACCGCTCGCTCCGGCAGCACGCGCTCTCGACCCTCATCACCGCCGGCAGCATCGCGCTCGCGTGCGGCCTGCTCATGACCGTGTGGATGGTGAAGACCCAGTCGCAGACCGTCTTCACGCAAACCAACGCCGGCTTCGACGCCGTGCTCGGCGCGCGCGGCTCCAAACTCCAACTCGTCCTCAACGCCATCTTTCACCTCGAGGCCTCCGCCGGCAATCTGCCCGGCAACACCGTCGAAACCCTGCGCCGCCTCCCGATGGTCGGCCCCATGATCAAGACCGCCGTCCCCATCGCCGTCGGCGACAATCTCCGCGGCTTCCGCCTCGTCGGCACGGTGCCGGATCTGTTCGGCGTCGAATATGCGCCCGGGAAAAAATTCACCGTGCTCTCTGGCGGAAAACTCTTCGCGCCCGACGCCAAGGAGGCCGTCGCCGGCAGCTTCGCCGCCGCGCGCCTCGGCCTGAAAGTCGGCGACCGCTTCCGCCCGTTTCATGGCCTCGCCTACAATCCGAAGGAGCAACACGCCGACGAATTTGTCGTCACCGCCATCCTCGCGCCCACCAACACGCCCGCCGATCGCGTGATCTGGATCCCGTTGCGCGGCCTCCAAACGATGAGCGGCCACGACCCGAAGTTCGCCGGCGATTTCAGCGCGGTGTTGCTGCAGTTCCGTTCGCCGATGGCCGGCCTGACCCTCGACACCATGATCAACAAACAGGGCGACCGCATGACGCTCGCCTATCCCGTCGGCGCGATCATCGCCGAGCTCTTCGGCAAGATCGGGTGGTTCGATCAGGTGCTCACGCTCGTGGCCTACCTCGTGGCGCTCGTCGCCGCCGGCTCGGTGCTCGCGAGCATCTACAACTCGATGAACGCCCGCCGCCGCGACCTCGCGATCCTGCGCGCGCTCGGCGCGCGGCGGCGGACGATTTTCGGCGCGGTGGTCGCCGAGGCCGCGTGCATCGGCGCGCTCGGCGCGGTGGCGGGCTACGCGGTTTATTTCGGCCTGCTGATCGGCGTGGCAGGTGTGATTCGCGCGCAAACGGGCGTGGTCCTCGACGTGACCGCGCGCCTCCCGATCCTGTGGATCTGCCCGCTCGCGATGATCGCGCTCTGCGCCCTCGGCGGCATCGTGCCCGCGTTGAAAGCCTACCGCACCCCCGTCGCCGAAACGATCGCACCTGTATCGTAGCGGCGCGCCGCCCAGTCGTGGACGAGGCGTCCCGCCTCGTGGATCGCCGAAAACAAAAAAGCTCCCGCCCCCGACCTGCACGGCGAAGTCGGTGCCGCCCGCGCCCGGGCACAATCCGCCCGCCTGTCCACGAGGCGAGGCGCCTCGTCCACGACTTCGCGCCCGCAAAATGCCCTTTGACCATTCGCGCGCGCCGACTATCGGTTCCCGCACGCCCATGAAAATTTCCCGCCCCCTCGTGTTGTCGTCGTTGTTCGTATTCGGCAGCGGGTTTTTCCTCCGGGCCGCCGAGCCGACGGCGGCGACGCCCACCGCGGCCGCCGCCAAGTCCGATGCGACCACCCTCGTCGCCACGCCCGCGCCCGTCGCGCCGGCCAAGCCGACCGTCGACGAGAAGGGTTACCTGAAGCTCGGGTTCGAGCAGCTCGCGAGCTACCCGTTTGTCACGCCGTCGTTTGATCCGGCCGCGACGCCCAACGAAAAACCCCCGACCGGCGAGGAACAGATCCCGGCCGAGGTGAAATCGTGGAACGGCAAGAAGGCCGTCGTCGTCGGCTTCATGGTGCCGGTGAAAATGGAGAAGGGCCTCGTCACGGAATTTCTGCTCATGCGCAACACGATGGCCTGCTGCTACGGCTCCGTGCCCAACATGAACGAGTGGGTGATCGTGAAGATGAAAAAGGGCGGCGTGCAGCCGCTGATGGATGTGCCGGTCTCGTTTTACGGCGACCTCAAGGTCGGCGCGATGTTTGAGAACGGCTACATGACCGGGCTCTACGAACTCGCCTGCGATCGCATGGGCGAGGCACAGAGCTGAGGCCGCGACGCGCGCGCCGCGCGCCGCCGGCCACCGCCCGGAATTTCCTACACGAACCGCGCGCCTCCCGCGCCGCGCGCCGTCCCACTTCCGGGAAACCCCCGTCCCGCGACCGACGCCCCGCCGGCGGCTGCGTTTCCCGGCGAATATTTTTTCCGGCTGTGCGCCAGCGCCTTAGGCACGCGCGCCGCCCCCGGGCACAGGCGTTGCAAACAGCGCCGCACTCATGGACATCGCGCGCCCCGACCAGTCGAAAGCCCGCCGGAAAAAACGCCTCGCCTACGGCGCCGTCGCCATCCTCGCCCTCGCCGGCATCACGATCCTCCTCGCGCGCCTCAAGCCCGCCGCCCCCACCGTCGAGCGCAACCTCGTCTGGATCGACACCGTGAAACGCGGCCAGATGCTCCGCCAGGTCCGCGGCCTCGGCACGCTCGTCCCCGAGGAGATCCGCTGGATCGCCGCGCGCACGCAGGGCCGCGTCGACAAAATCATCCTCCGCCCCGGCGCCATCGTCACGCCCGACAGCGTCATCCTCGTCCTCGCCAACCCCGACGTCGAACAGGCCGCCAACAACGCCGATTCCCAGCTTCAGGCCGCCGAGGCGGAGTTCGCCAATCTCCAGGTCACGCTCCAAAGCCAAGTCCTCCAAGCCGAGTCGATCGCCGCGAGCGCCGAAGCCGATTACAAACGCTCCAAACTCCAGGCCGAGGTCAACGAACAGCTCGCGAAAGACGGCCTCATTTCCCAGCTCGACCTCCGCCTTACCAGCGTCGTCGCCGAGCAAAACGCCACCCGCCACTCCATCGAGCAACGCCGCTACGCCTTCGCAAAAGACTCCATCGCGCCGCAGCTCGCCGTGAAAAAAGCCGAGGTCAACCGCCTCCGCGCCGTCGCCAAACTCCGCCTCGACGAGCGCGACGCCCTTCAGGTCCGCGCCCCAATGCACGGCGTGCTCTCCGCGCTCCCCGTCGAAGTCGGCGCGCAGGTCCAGCCCGGCTCCAACATCGCCCGCGTCGCCGATCCCACGAAACTCAAGGCCGAGGTGCGCGTCGCCGAGACGCAGGCCAAGGACATCCTCATCGGCCAGCCCGCCGAGATCGACACGCGCAATGGCGTCGTCGCCGGCCGCGTCGGCCGCATCGATCCCGCCGTGCAAAACGGCACCGTCACCGTCGACGTGTTTCTCACCGGCGAACTCCCGAAAGGCGCGCGCCCCGATCTCTCGGTTGATGGCACCATCGAACTCGAGCGCCTCGACAACGTCATCTACGTTGGCCGCCCCGCGTTTGGGCAGGAGAAGAGCCAAGTCGGCATCTTCAAACTCGACGCCGACGGCACCCACGCCGTCCGCACCCCGGTGAAACTCGGCCGCAGCTCCGTGAGCACCATCGAAATCGTGAGCGGCCTCGCCCCCGGTGACAAAGTCATCCTCTCCGACATGTCCCAGTGGGACGCCAACGACCGCATCAAACTCAACTAAACCGCGCGCCGAAAAAATCCGCGATCGCTCACCACCCGTCATGCCGCTTTCCGACTCTCACGTAGGCCGCCCGCTTGCGGGCGCTAGTCCGACGACCGAAGAGCGCGAGCAAGCTCGCAGCCTACCACGCCGGCGACGCTCAGCACCGACCCCGACCGCCCATCGAAGCCCATCCTCGCACCGCCACCC
>JBEANZ010000395.1:0-7270 GCA_041165185.1 Verrucomicrobiota bacterium
GTGCTTCGACTTGGGCATGTCTTTCACGAGGAGGCTCCACGGCACCTCGCGGCCCTCGACGAGATTCTGATACATGCCGAAAACGTCCGAGCCCCACTGTGGCTCGTAAGTGCAGAGCGAGCCGGGCGCGTGGAGGATGCACGGATCGATGAGCCAGCCGGAGCCGACCTTGAGGCGGTAGGCCTTCGAGAGATCGAGGATGCCGTTGTCGCCCTTGTTCCAGTTGCGGATGCACTGCTTGACCTGCTCCTTCGTCGTGCCGGGCTCGAAGCCCATGAAGGTGTAGGGAAAATTGTTGCCGACGTTGTTGTGCTGCGGCGGGAAATAATACGACTCGGGCTTGCCCTCCTGGCCGACGAGCTTCGCCTGCTTCGCCGACTGGTGCATGTGGTGCGGGATCGGCCCCATGTTATCGAAGAACTTCGAGTAGACGGGCCACTTCTTGTATTTCTTCCAGATGGAGGAGCCGACGAGCGTGGCGCGGGTGTCGGCGACGGCCTGCTGCAGCGTGAAGCGCTGGTTGCCAACGACGCACCAGCTCAAGCCTTCGTCCCATGCCCGGCCTTCGTTAGCAGTGACCGTCGTCGAGGCGAACCAACGCTCATCGATGCCGCCGCGGTTGAGGCCGTAGGCGTAGGTGTCGTCGGGATGGAGCTTGATGCGCAGGCCCGGTTGCAGGAACGACCGCGGCACCCACGCCGGCGCGAGGCGCAACAAGCCGCCGGTGCGGCCGAGCTCGGCCTCGACGAGGCCTTGCGTGGATTTCTTGACGGTCTTGAGATCGAGGACGGAGGGGATCGGCATTGGGTGTGGTGGTGAGGAGAGCAGCGAGGCGCTATCGTCGGGTGACGCTATCGGAAAGGGGGCGGGGAGTGAGTAGATTGCCGGGCCGAGAGGCAACCGCCTAGTGGCGCGGTGGCGATTTTTTTGCGCAATTGGGACTCGCAGGGGCGTCGGCTGCGGACCTCGGACCGGCGGCGGGCCCTCTCGCCGATTCTTGGTTGGCGCTCGCGGCGGGGACGCGCAGCATGACTCGAAAAATGGCGTTCGATTCGGACACTTTCGCTTTTGTGGGTTGGCCCTTCGCGTCGGTGGGCTGCGTCACCTTGCTGCTGGTCGTCGTGGCGCTACTCGCGTGGAGCACGCTCGCGGGGCGCGACCTGTGGCCGTTTTCGCATTATCCGATGTTTGCCGCGAACGACAATGCGACGGGCGTGCGGGGCTTCCGACTGCGCTTTCACTTTGCCGACGGCCGCACGACACAGCTCGGGGATCACGCGGGCGATTTGGCGGAGGCGTTTGCCGAAAAACTTGAACGGCGGGCTCCGGTTGCGACGCCACCGACGGAGGCGGAGTTGGCGTGGGTGCGGGATTTTTGGATTCAGGCGTGCCGGCAACATCCCCCCCTGGCCGCAGCCGTGCGCCTCGAGGTCATCATGGGTGCGGCGCTGATTCCACAGGCGGGTGAAATCACGGTAGTGGAAAGGGTGGTCCTCGGGTGCGACATCGCCGCCCCGACGAGCGGAACGGGAGCGGGGGCGTCGTGATCGCTGCGGGGGTGGGAGGGCGGGAGCTGCTTGAAGATATTCGGTTGCTCTACTGTGCGTGGCTGGCTGGGGCGGTGTTGGTGCAACTCCGCGGGCACGTGCGTTATGTCCGGCGGCGCGGGGCGGAGCGCCGGTTGCCGCGGGTGTTGAACGTCGTGCCCCTCCCCGCGTTGCCGGCAGAGGCGGTGGCTGCGGTGGGCTTGGGGCTGGCGGCGTGTCTCGCGGTGGCGGCGCTGGTGCCGGCGGCGGGAGCGGGGCCGTGGCTCGTCGCGGCGGCCGGTGCTTCGTTGCTCTATTTCGCTCAGGTGATCGATTTGCCGGCGGTGCGGCGGAAGCCGAACACCGTCCCGATTTTCCTGCTGTTGCTGGGCGCGGCGAGCTTCGTGCCGGCGGCGGCGCCCGAGGCGCCGGCGATCGGGCGGCTGGTGCGGTGGACGATGCAGCTCGTGGTGGCGCAGATGTATTTTTCTTCGGGCGTGATGAAGCTGCGGCTCGCAGGGTGGCGGTGGGCGGACGGGGCGACGTTGCGGACGGCGCTGGTGCGCGCGCATCTGGGCGATGGCAATCGCGCAGCGCTTTGGCTGGCACGCCGGCGCGGCGCGGTGCGGCTGGCGGCGACGCTCATGCTTGGGTTTGATCTGACGTTTTGGCTGATCATTCCGTTTCCGAATTTGGCGTGGGCATTCTTGCCGCTGGGGATCGGTTTCCATGTGGCGACGGCGGCGCTGCTGCGGATCCACTATTGGATTTACGTGGTGCCGGCGTATCTGGTGTTTGTGCGGTGGTAGCGAAATGGACGGGCGGCTCGGCGCTCTCCTCGACGCTCCAAATCACATGAATCCTCCCACCGAAAAATTCTTGCGCGCCGCAGGCATCGAGGCGCGGGCCGTCGAGCGGACGGCCGTGTTGATGGCGCCGGAGCGGCACATCTATTTCGCCGTCAATCGCGTCGGCACGCGCATCTGGAGCCTGTTGGAGGAACCGCGGAGCGTCGCCGAGCTGGTGGGCATCCTCACGGTCGAGTTCACTGTGGACGAGGCCGAGTGCCGGCGCCACACGGAGGAGTTTCTGCGGGAGCTGCTCGGCAAGGAGCTGGTCACGCGCGTCGCGTGAGCGGCGCGGCGGCGCGCGCCGGGCGGAGTCGCCCGCGCCTCACGCGCCCACCGCCCGCACGGTGCGCAGGACGCGCGCGAGCGCAGCGGCGTCGTCCGCGAAGCGCTCCGGGAAACGCGCCCGGAGCGCGGCGGCGAGTTCGCCCTGGGCACGTTGGCCGTCGATGCGTTCCAAGAGGAATCGCTCCTCCTCGGCCGCCGCCGTGACGGTCGGGCGATAGTGCGCAGTGCCGCGACGGAGGCCATCGGCGTCGAGCAGGTGGCCTTGAAACGTGGACTGCTTGAACGCCGCGACGGGCTCGGCCTGATCGTTGCGGCGGATGGTCGTGGCCCAGTGCCACTCGTAACTCTGGCCGCTGAGGATGACCTCGATGCGCAGCTCCACGCGGTCGCCCGCGAGGAGTGGCACGGTCTTCGGCCACGGCAGGAAATGGCTGCCGTAAACCGACGCGGCTTTGCCGGGGGAGTTCGAGAAACCAAACCCGCCGTGCAGTCGCACTTCGAACCACAGCGCGAGCCCTTGCGCCGGCCCGGCGCGTTCGACGGTCAGCGCCGCCTCGCCGCGCAGGTGGGGCGACACCAGGCGCGGAAAATCGATGCGCCCCCAGGACACGGACGGCGTGAGGAGTTGCTCGGCCTTGAACCGTTGGCGACTCGGGCTGTGGACGGCGTAGCGGAGCGCGGAGCCGAGGTCCAAGCCCCAGCGCGCGCCGTCCCACTGCGCATCGATTTCACTCCGGCCGCCGGGAGCTTCGACCACCGCGGCGAACAGCGTGTCGGTCTGGCAAATCCACGTGGCGTCCGGCGTGAGCAACCGCTCGCGCGCGTCGATCAGGTCGGTGAGGTGCGTGCCGTAAAACGCGTTCGCGCCGCGCAAGTCCGAGATCAGCACGTCGCAGCGCTCGGGTAACGTGAGCTCCGTGGAACGCTCGCGGTGAAACACGATGCGGTCCGCGTAGCCGTTGTCCTTCGCCGCCTGCCGCGCGACGATGATCGCGTCGGCCGGCTCGAGCGTGTAGACGCGGCGCGCGCCAAACTTGCAGGCGAGCAGCGCCATGAAGCCGGTGCCGGCGCCGATTTCGAGGACGACCGCGCCCGGCTTGATCGCGGCGCGGATGGCGTCGTGGTAGGCGGTGATGCGCTCGTCGTTGCGCAGCATTTCACCGTAGTCGACCAAGTTGTAAGTCGTCATCGGGCAACGCGGCGGGCCGCGGAAAGATTGAGGGCGGGGGCGAGTTTCATGGGCGGAATTTCCATTCGAGCGCCGCCGCGAGCGCGACGATCTCGGGCGTGGTCACGCGGTGGAACGGCGTGTAGGCGCGGAACAAATGGCCGACCAGCCCGAGGCGCGCGCGAAACGGCAACAGCGCCTCCGGGTGAATCAGCGGCGAGGCCAACGGCGCGATGTCGCCGCGCTGAAATTCGACCGAGATGCTGCAGCGCGGCCCGGTGCCCAGCTTGCTGGCACGACCGCCCCAATGGAAGAGCGCCTGGTTCCACGAGAGCAGCGCGCCGGGCGCGGCCGGGAGGGCGCGGATGTTTTGGAGCTGCGCGCCCTCGAGCGTCGTCAGGCGCTGGGTCGGCGCCTCGCGGTGCTTGAAGTGATCGTCCCACGGCGCGGGCACGACATACATGCAGCCGTTCAACGGCGTCGCCTCGGTCAGCGGTAACCAGACGCTGAGCGATTCGGGGATGTTGTCCGGCCCGATGCGCGCCGTGGGCCGATCGCGATGCGGCACCCAGCCCGAGGCGGCGTCGGTCGGCTCGACATACCACGCCCAAAACGCGGGCAACGCGCGGTAGTCGGTCCCGAGCACTTCCGCCAAATACGGCGCGAGGCTCCGGAAAATTTGCCAGAACTCGTCGTAAACAAACGCGAACGCCGGCGGGATCCCGCGCCCGTGGAGCGTCTCGATCGCGCCCCGCAGCCGCGCGATCGCGGGGAGCGGGAGGACGTCGGGGGCGTTGATGTAGCCTTCGAGCCGGATGGCCTCGCGGAGCGTCGCGAGCGCGGGGAGGCGCGCGGGCGGGATTTCGCCGCCGCCCTCGATCGTGAGCGCGGGGCAGAGTTCGCGCCAAAACGCGACGCTGGTGGCTTCCGCCGCCGTGAAACGCGGGCTGGTCATCGGGTTAATAGAGGCCGCCGCGATAGTGTTCGATCCACGCGAACATCTCCCGGTGCTCGGCGGGGATTGCCGCGTAGTCGGCGTCGGCGATCCGGAGGAAGGGCCACGCGCGGTGGTTCACGTAGTCCTTGAACCACGGCACGTGATAGGCGCAAAACAGCATCGGGCGAATCGTGTCGGAGCGGTTGGCGGTGCCTTGGTGATAGAGGCGGTAGTCCATGAGCAGGCACGAGCCGACGCGCACCACGGGATCGACGCCGGCGTGGCCGAGCGCCTCGGGGCCGCTGCGGACGTGCGTGCCGGGAAACAGCCGCGTCGTCCCCGTGCGGTCGTTGAACTCGATCAGCGGCACGAAGAGGTTGATCGCATACGGCGGGAGGAACCGGTTGATGGCGTCGCCGAAGAGCAGCGGGTTGTCGCGGTGCAGCCCCTGCGCCTCGGCGCCCGGCAGCGAGGTGACGGAGCCGAAGATCCCGAAAAACATACGCGGTCCCAGGAGCGCCTGCAGGATCGGCAGGATGAACGGGTGCGCGTAGAGCGACGGTGCGCTGAACGGCGGGGAAAACTCGACGGGGAGTTGGATCCGGCGGTGGCCGACGGGCTTCGTCCCCTCGAACTTTTCCGCGGCCAAAAAGTCTCCGTGCCGCGCGAGAAACGCCGCGCGCCACGACTCAACCAGTTCGACGGGGAAGGCGCCGTCGAGGTGGAGGCAGCCGGTCGCGGTGAACTGCTTCACCGCGTCCGCGAGCGTGGCGGGCGCGAGCGCCTGCGCCTCCCGTTCGGCGGCGGTGAACTGCACCACCGGCACGGGGACGTGTTTGAGATTTGCGGGCTCCGGGCTCATCGCGGCGGCGCGGCGGCGCCCGCGGGCTCGTGGGCGCGGTGCCAGTAGCTCCAGTCGAGCGCCGCGGCCAGGGCCTTGAGGGCGGGATCGTCGGCGGTTTGGAAAAACGCGTAGCCGCGAATCACGCGCCCGATGAGCCCGAGCCGCGAGCGGAACGGTAGCAGCGCGCGCGGATCGAGCAGGGGCGTGGCGAGCGGGGCGACGTCGCCGCGTTGAAACTGGAGCGCGATGCTGCAGCGCGGCCCCGCCGCGCGTGCGCTGGCGCGACCGCCCCAGTGCAGGAGGCGCTGGTTCCACGCGAGCAGGCTGCCGGCGGTCGCGGGCAGCGCGCGGACGTTTTGCAGCGCGGCGCCGGTAAGGCTGAACTCCTTCGGCTCCGCGGCCACCGGATCGTGGATCGCTTCGTCCCACGGGGCCGGGACGATGTAGATGCATCCGTTCAGGGGCGTCGCATCCGTCAACGGCAGCCAGACCGTGAGCGACGGCGGCGCGTGGCCCGCGTCGAGCGCGGCGTGCGGCCGGTCGCGGTGCGGGCGCCAGCCGGCGGATTCGTCGGTCGGCCGCACATACCACGCCCAGCAGTCGGGCAGCGCGCGGTAGTCGGCGCCGAGCGTTTCCCGCAGCCAGGAATCCAGGCTGCGAAACACGAGCCAGAATTCGTCGTAAACAAACGCGAACACCGGCGGGATGCCGCGCGCCTCCAGCGCCTCGATGCCCCCGCGCAGGCGCGCGACGAGCCCCGCGTCGATCACGTCGCGCGCGTTGAAGTAGCCTTCGCGACGCAACTGGCCGAGCAACGCCCCCGTGTCCGCCACCGCCGCGTCCGGCACCGTCGCGTCGCCCCCCACGGTGAGATCGGGCCGCAGCGTGCGCCAGAATTCCGGGTCCGTGGCTTCCTGCACGGAGAGCCGGGGAGCGGAGGCGGAGGCGGGCGACATGGGCGGAGTTACAGAGCGAGCGGCTTTGGCCTTGGCAAGCCCGCGGCCCGGCAAAAAACGCGTGCGCCACGTCACGGTTCTTTCCAAGCGCCGCCGATTTCCCTCCACTCGCTTCCGTCTCATGCCCGCCGCGCAGCCCTACCACGCCTTTGGACTCAACGTCCTCTCCGAGATCGCGATGCCGCACTGGGTGGCGGGCCGCGCGCCGTGGGACGTCACGGCCCAATGGGGCGCGGTGCCGCCGGAGCTGACGGGCGCAGCGCGACTGCGCGACGTGTGCTGGGTGCGCGGGGAGACGTGCCTGTTGAACCTGCCCCACCTCGGCCGGCTGCTCGTCGAGGCGGGCAGTCGGCTCACGGCGGAATCCGCCGCGGGCGCGGCGCCGGCGGCGATGCCGACGCTCATTGCGGGCACCGGGATGGCGGCGGTGCTCTACCAACGCGGCCACCTCTGCCTCCACGCGAGCGCCGTCGCGAAAGACGGCCGCGCGATCCTGATTACGGGGAATTCCGGCGCGGGGAAATCCACGCTCGCCACCGCGTTGCTCCGCGCGGGCTACGAGTTCCTGTCGGATGACGTTTGCGTGCTGCGCGCGCGCGACGACGGCAGTTTCGAGATCGTCCCGAGTTATCCCTCGCTGCGCCTGTGCGACGACTCGTGCGAGGCCCTCGCCGTGCCCGCCCACGCGCGCCAGCCCGATCCG